>JAFAGU010000138.1 GCA_019237595.1 Betaproteobacteria bacterium
CATGACGCTCGAGCGCATCCGCCTGGAAGAGAAACGCGGCGGCAAGTCCGGCGTTTTCACGCGGTAAAATAGCCGCGTGGACTCCCTTCGCAGAGCGTTGGTAGGCGTTTTTGCCGTCGCCGCGGTACGTCCGTGGACGGCGCTCGCCGCAGCATGGAACAAGGACGCGTTCGGCGCCAAGACTTCCGCCGACGCCCTGAAGGGCATCGGCGCGGTCGGCGCCGCTCCGAGCGGCGACATCCATGTCGAGGCGCCCGAGATCGCGGAAAACGGCGCCGTGGTGCCGATCGAGATCTCGAGCGCCGTGCCCGGAACGTCCTCGATCGCGGTCGTCATCGACAAAAACCCCTTTCCCCTCGTGGCGAAGTTCGACTTTCTCGAGGGCGCGCTTCCCTTTGTGAAAGTGAACGTGAAGATGAACGAGACGTCGGAAGTGCGCGTCATCGCGCAGGCCGGGGGCAAGAGCTACGTGGCCACGAAAGAGATCAAGGTCACCATCGGCGGGTGCGGGGGATAGCGATGGCCGCGGGACCCATGAAGATGCGAGCGACGCTGGCGCCGGCCGGATACACCGACATCCGCGTGCTCATGACGCACCCCATGGAGACCGGCCAGCGCAAGGACGCCGACGGCAAGCTCGTCCCCATGCACTTCATCCAGAACGTGACGGTGAAGGTGAACGGCAAGCCCGCGGTCGAGGCGCAGATCAGCCAGGGCGTCTCGCGCAACCCGGTCTTCACCTTCCGCCTCAAGGGCGGTGCGAGGGGAGACAACATCGAGGTGAGCTGGATCGATAACCACGGCGAGACGGCGAGCATCGAGGCCCCGGTCGCCTGATGCGGCGTGCGGCGGCGGTTCTCTTCGCCCTCGTGGCCTCCACGGCGCTCGCTCAGGACGCCGGCAAGGAAATCCGCCGCTACCGCGAGATGGTTGCCGAGGGGAGCCCGGCCGAGCTGTTCGAGCTGGGCGGCGAGGCGCTCTGGAAGAGGCCGCAGGGCCCCAAGAATGTGTCGCTGGAGAAGTGCGACCTCGGCCAGGGTCCGGGGGTCGTAAAAGGCGCCTATGCGCGGCTGCCGCGCTATTTTGGCGACGCCGACCGCGTCATGGATCTCGAGACGCGGCTTGTCTACTGCATGCAGACGCTCCAGGGACGCAGCAGCGAAGAAGCGACGGCGCATGTCTTCGGAACGGCGGACGAGCCCTCCGAAATGGAATCGCTCTCCGCTTATATCGCCGGCCAGTCCCACGGCGTGAAGATGCAGCCCGGGATTTCGCATCCGAAGGAGAAAGCGGCGTTCGAGCTCGGGCGCGCCCTCTATTTCCATCGCACCGGCCCTTGGGACTTCTCCTGCGCGAGCTGCCACGGCCAGGAAGGCAAGCGCATCCGACTGCAGGAGCTCCCGGCGCTCTCGGAGCGCAAGTACGCCGGCCCAGTGGCCGCGAGCTGGCCCGCGTACCGGATCTCCACGAGCCAGTTCATCACGCTGCAGTGGCGGATGAACGACTGCTACCGCCAGATGCGAATGCCCGAGCCGACCTTCGGCTCCGACGCGACCGTGGCGCTCATCCTTTTCATTGCCGCGACCGGCGCAGGCGAAACTTACGCCGGGCCGGGCAACAAGCGATGAGAACGCTCCTCGCCGCGGCGCTGGTCTGCGCTGCCGCGCCGGCCCTCGCGGACCCCACGGACAAGCAGGTGGAGGAGGTGCTGAAGCGCGACCTCCACCCGCGCGGGCAGGCCACCATGGACCGCATCGAGCAGGACGAGCTCCAGCGTGCGTGCACCGATGCGCACGACAACCCGTCCCCCGCGCTCGCGAAGCGCCTGGAGGCGGAGCAGATGAGGACGATCCGCTATCCCGAAGGCAGCTTGATCGGCGACTGGAAACGCGGCGAGGCGCTCGCGCAGAGCGGCCGCGGCCTCACGTGGAGCGACAAGCCGGGGGCGCCCTCCGGGGGCAGCTGCTACAACTGCCATGAGCTCTCGCCCTCCGAGCTCTCCTACGGCACCATCGGACCGAGCCTGCGGCGGTTCGGAAAGACCCGCGGCAATGGCCCCGAGGTGCAGAAGTACGTGTACGGGAAGATCTACAACGCCAAGGCCTACAGCGCGTGCTCGCAGATGCCGCGCCTGGGCACCTCGGGAACGCTGACGCCCGAGCAGATCAAGGACCTGGTCGCCCTGCTGCTGGACCCGGGCTCGCCGGTCAACCAGTAGGCTTGCGCCGCCGGGAGTTCCTCGAGGTCCTTGCCGCCGCCGCCGCGGCGGGCGCCACGCTGCGCGCCGGGCTTCCCCAGGCGCAGGCAGCGGACGAGCTCTACGAACCCGGGGCTTTCGGCAACGTATCGCTGCTCCACCTGACCGACGTGCACGCGCAGCTGCTGCCCGTGTATTTCCGCGAGCCGAGCGTGAATATCGGCGACGGAAATCCTCCGCATCTCGTCGCCGAGGCTTTCCTGCGGAAATACGACATCGGGCGCGGAAGCGCCCTCGCCCACGCGTTGACCAGCCTCGATTTCGAGGCCCTCGCGCGCCGCTACGGGAAGACGGGCGGCTACGCGCATCTCGCCACGCTGGTGAAGCGCCTGCGCGCCTCGCGCCCGCACGCCGTGCTCCTCGACGGCGGCGACAGCTGGCAGGGCTCCGCGACCTCGCTCTGGACGCAAGGGGCCGACATGCTCGGCGCGCAGAAGCTCCTCGGCGTCGAGTACATGACGGCGCACTGGGAGTTCACCTACGGCGCCGCGCGCATGAAGCAGGCCGTGGAGCGCGAGCTCGCTCCCATCCGCTTCCTCGCGCAGAACGTGCGCACGGCGGACTTCGAGGAGCCCGTGTTCGCGCCGTACGCCTTCCATGAAATCGGCGGGGCGCCGGTTGCGATCATCGGCCAGGCCTTTCCCTACGTCCCGATCGCGCACCCTCGCTCGCTCGTTCCGGAGTGGACCTTCGGCATCCAGGAAGCGAGGCTGCGAAACCTCGTCATCGAGGCGCGGAAGAAAGGCGCCTGGGCCGTGGTGCTTCTTTCGCACAACGGCATGGACGTCGACCTCAAGCTCGCCTCGCGCGTCGAGGGCATCGACGTCATCCTTGGCGGCCATACGCACGACGCGGTGCCGGCGCCCGTGCGGGTCGGCAAGACGCTCGTGACGAACGCCGGCTCGAACGGCAAGTTCCTCGGCGTCCTCGACCTCAAGGTCGGGAAAAGCGGCGTCTCCGACTATCGCTACCGGCTGCTTCCCGTCTTCGCGGACCTGCTGCCCGCCGACGCGGAGATGGCGCGCTACGTCGAGGAGGCCCGCGCGCCCTACGCCGCCAGGCTGGCAACGCCGCTCGCTACGACCGAAGGGCTGCTCTACCGCCGGGGCAACTTCAACGGCAGCTTCGACCAGCTCATCGTCCAGGCGCTGCTCGCCGAGAAGAACGCCGAGATCGCCTTTTCGCCGGGATTCCGCTGGGGCACGACGCTCCTTCCCGGAGAGACGATCACGCTGGAGCACGTCATGGAGCAGACGGCGATCACGTACCCCGCCACGACGCTCTCGGAGCTGACCGGCGCGCGCATCCACGCGATCCTCGAGGACATCGCCGACAACCTTTTCAATCCCGACCCCTACCTGCAGCAAGGCGGCGATATGGTGCGCGTCGGCGGCCTCACGTACGCGATCGATCCGCTCGCGCCGATCGGCTCGAGGATCTTCGACCTCCGGTTGAACGGCCTGCCGCTTCGCTCCGACAAGCGCTACAAGGTGGCGGGCTGGGCGCCGGTG
>JAFAGU010000154.1 GCA_019237595.1 Betaproteobacteria bacterium
GAGCGAAAGCTTCTTCTCGAAGCCCTTGGTGACGCCGGCGACCATGTTGGCGACGAGCGCCCGCATGGTGCCCGACATCGCGTTGGCATGGTTCGAGTTGCCGAGCGCCTTGCACAGGAGCTCGTCGCCCTTCTTCTCGACGGCGACGTTCGGGTCGGCCGCGCGCGCGATCGTGCCGAGCGGGCCCTTCACCGAGATCTGGCCGGCCGCGAGGGTTACTTCGACGCCCTTGGGAACCGGAATGGGATATTTGGCGATGCGGGACATGGCGCGTTCCTCAGGCGACGATGCAGAGCACTTCGCCGCCGATGCCGTCGGCCCGGGCCTTGCGGTCGGTCATGACGCCGCGCGAGGTGGAGAGGATGGCGACGCCCAGGCCGTTCATCACGCGCGGGATGTCGTTGCGCCCCTTGTAGACGCGCAGGCCCGGCTTCGAGACGCGCTCGAGGCGCTCGATCACCGGCTTGCCGGCGTAGTACTTGAGGCCGATGCGCAGCTCCCGCTTCTTGCCCTGGTCGCGAAGCGCGAAGTCCTCGATGTAGCCCTCGGCCTTGAGCACCTCGGCGATCGAGGCCTTCAGGCGCGAGGCGGGCATCGACACCTCGGTATGGCCGACGAGCTGGGCGTTGCGGATGCGGACCAGCATGTCGGAGATCGGATCGGTCATGCTCATGCGCGGCCTCCTACCAGCTCGCCTTGATCACGCCCGGCACCTCGCCCTTGAGGGCGAGCTCGCGGAGCTTGTTCCGGGCGAGGCCGAACTTGCGGTACACCCCGCGCGGCCGGCCGGTGAGCGCGCAGCGGTTGCGCAGGCGCACGGGGGATGCGTCGCGCGGAAGCTTCTGCAGCTTGGCGCGCGCCTCCTCCTTCGCCTCCTCGGAGGCGCGGCTGTCGTAGATCACCTCGAGAAGCTGGGCGCGCCTCGCCTTGAACTTCTCGACGGTCTTGCGGCGCTTCTGTTCGCGGAGCTTGACTGCGAGCTTGGCCATGCGGGTCTCTCAGTTCTGCCTAAAGGGGAAACGGAACGCCGCGAGCAGCGCGCGCGCCTCGTCGTTCGTCTTTGCCGTGGTCGTGATGGCGATGTCCATTCCGCGCAGCACGTCGATCTTGTCGTATTCGATCTCCGGGAAGATGATCTGCTCCTTCAGCCCGAGGCTGTAGTTGCCCCGGCCGTCGAAGGCGCGGTTGGACACGCCGCGGAAGTCGCGGATGCGCGGGATGGCGACGTTGACGAGGCGGTCCAGGAACTCGTACATGCGCGCGCCGCGGAGCGTGACCATGCATCCGACCGGGAAGCCGGCGCGGACCTTGAAGTTGGCGATCGACTTCCGCGCCTTGGTGACGACGGGCTTCTGGCCAGCGATCTTGGTCATGTCGGCCACCGCGTTGTCGAGGACCTTCTTGTCGGTGGTCGTCTCGCCCACGCCCATGTTGAGCGTGATCTTTCGGATGCGCGGCACCTGCATCACGGTCTTGTAGCCGAACTTCTGCATGAGGTCGGGCACCACGCGCTCCTTGTAGAGCACCGCGAGGCGCGGCGGCGGGCCTTTTTCCTCGGGGCCTCGCGCGACCGCGGGCGCCGCCGAGGCGGGCTTTTCCTTGCGCGCAGGCGCTTCCTTCTTCGGCGCCTTGGGCGCCGCGTCGGGCTTTGCCTTCGCTTCCTTCGCTTCCTTTTCCTTCGCCATGGCTCTTCCTTAGACGTCCACCTGCTCGCCGTTCGCCTTGAAGACGCGCACGCGGCGCCCATCGTCGAGCGCCTTGACGCCGGCGCGGTCGGCCTTCTTGGTGGCGGGGTTGAAGAGCGCGACGTTGGACACGTGGATCGGCTTGTCGAGGTCGACGATGCCGCCCGTGACGCCCTTCATGGGATTGGGTCGCTGGTGCTTCTTCACGCGGTTCACGCCTTCGACGACCACGTGCTCGGCGTCGACGCGGCGCAGGACCGTGCCTCGCTTGCCCTTGTCGCGGCCGGCGATGACGATGACCTCGTCGCCTTTCTTGATTCTTTGCATCAGAGCACCTCGGGCGCGAGCGAGACGATCTTCATGAAGCGTTCGGTCCGGAGCTCGCGGGTCACCGGTCCGAAGATGCGGGTGCCGATCGGCTCGAACTTCGGCGTGAGCAGCACCGCGGCGTTGCGGTCGAAGCGGATGAGCGACCCGTCGGAGCGGCGCACGCCCTTGGCGGTGCGCACCACGACCGCGTCGTAGATCTCGCCCTTCTTCACGCGCCCGCGCGGCGCCGCGTCCTTGACGCTCACCTTGATGAGGTCGCCGATCGAGGCGTAGCGCCGCTTCGACCCGCCCATCACCTTGATGCACATCACGGCGCGCGCGCCGGTGTTGTCGGCGACGTCCAGCACAGTCTGCATCTGAATCATCGGTTTCTCCGCTCTCCAACTTGCCGGTCGGCGACCGGCAGTCTTGGACCCCCGTGGCTTGGGGGACCGGCATTCTAGCTCAAACGGCCCTGGATTTCTCCACGAGCCTCGTCACTTTCCACGACTTGGTCTTCGAGATCGGCCGGCACTCCGCGATCTCGACCAGGTCGCCGTCCCGGAACTCGCCGCTCTCCACGTGCGCGTGGTACTTGTTCGACCGGGTGATGGTCTTGCCCATCATCGGGTCGCGCACCCGCCGCTCGACGCGGACCACGACGGTTTTCGCCATCTTCGTGCTGGTCACGCGGCCCACGAGCCTGCGCTGGTTCTTCTGCGCGGCGCTCGCGCCGCCGGCCGGTGCGTCCTGCTTCTGGGGGGTTGTGCTCACTTGGCGGCCGCCTTCTCTTTCATGATGGTCTTCACGCGCGCGATGTCGCGCTTGGTCTTCTTCAGCTGGCTGGTGTTGGACAGCTGCTGCGTCGCCACCTGCATGCGCAGGCCGAACTGCGCCCTGAGCAGGCTCTCCAGCTCCTTCTGCAGCTCGTCGGCCGTCTTGCCCCGAAGCTCGCTCGCCTTCATGTTCAGCCTCCCAGCATCCGTTGCACGACGATCGTGCGGAAGGGCAGCTTCGCAGCGGCAAGCGCGAAAGCCTCCTTGGCGAGCGCCTCGGTCACGCCGTCCATCTCGAAGAGCACCTTCCCCGGCTGGATCTCGCAAACGAAGTACTCGGGGTTGCCCTTCCCGTTGCCCATGCGCACTTCCGCCGGCTTGCTCGAGATCGGCTTGTCGGGGAAGACGCGGATCCAGATGCGGCCGCCGCGCTTGATGTGGCGCGACATCGCGCGCCGCGCGGCCTCGAGCTGGCGCGCCGTGAGCCGGCCGCGCGTCGTCGCCTTCAGGCCGTGCTCGCCGAACGACACCTTGTTGCCGCGCGTGGCGACCCCGGTGTTCCGGCCCTTTTGCTGTTTGCGGTACTTCGTGCGTGCGGGCTGCAGCATGACTAATCCTTTGACTCGCCCTTGGTCTCGGGCTTCGTTTCGCCTTCAGGCTTCTCGATTTTCTTGGCCTTCTTGACGGTGGTCTTCGGCGCCGGGGCGGCGCCATCCTTCTTCGGCGCCGCAGCGCGGGGACGCGCCGGGCCGCCTCGCTCGCCCTTCTTGGCACCGGCCCTGGGCGCCGGCTTCTTGGCGCGCTTGGGCTCCGCCGGCGCCTCAGGCTGCGCCGCCGGCGTGGCCGCGGCCGCGCCCGGAAGCGCGGCCTGCGCCTCGCCCTTGGGCATGACTTCGCCCTTGTACACCCAGACCTTGATGCCGATCACGCCGTAGGTGGTCTTCGCCTCGCCCAGGCCGTAGTCGATGTCGGCGCGCAGCGTGTGCAGCGGCACGCGCCCCTCCCGATACCACTCGGTGCGCGCGATCTCGAGGCCGTTCAGCCGCCCGGAGCTCATGATCTTGATGCCCTGCGCGCCGAGCCGCATCGCGTTCTGCATCGCTCGCTTCATCGCGCGCCGGAACATGATCCGCTTCTCGAGCTGCTGGGCGATCGAATCGGCGATGAGCTGCGCGTCGATCTCGGGCTTGCGGATCTCCTCGATGTTCACGTGCACCTGCTGCACGCCCATGATCCTGCGCAGCTCCGCCTTGAGCGACTCGATCTCCTCGCCTTTCTTGCCGATCACCACGCCGGGCCGGGCGGAGAAGATCGTGATGCGCGCGTCCTTGGCGGGGCGCTCGATCAGCACGCGACCCACCGACGCATGGGCGAGCTTCCGTTTCAGGAACTCGCGTACCTTGATGTCCTCGGCGAGCATCGGCGCGAAGGCGCGGTTGTTCGCATACCAGCGAGAGCTCCAGTTGCGGTTCACCGCGAGCCGGAATCCGACGGGGTTGATCTTCTGTCCCATATCTCTAGTCGCCCACGGTGATGTAGATGTGGCAGGTCTGCTTCACGATCCGGTTGCCGCGGCCCTTGGCCCTCGCCTGGAAGCGCTTGAGGAACATGCCGCGCTCGACGTGGATGGTCTTCACCTTGAGCTCGTCGATGTCGGCCCCGTCGTTGTGCTCCGCGTTGGCGATGGCCGACTCGAGCACCTTGCGGATGATCGCGGCGCCCTTCTTCGGCGTATAGGAAAGGATGTTGATCGCCTGGTCGACGGGCTTGCCGCGGATGAGGTCGGCCACGAGCCGGCCCTTCTGGGCCGAGATGCGCGCGCCGCGCAGGCTGGCTTTGGTTTCCATGCTCGCCATTCCTTATTTCTTCGCCGGCGCCGCGGCGGGCGCAGTGGCCGGGGCGGCGGCGGGCGCGGCAGCGCCGGGCGCGGCCGCCGGACGGCCGCCGCCCACGGCGTCCTCGGTGCGCTTGCCGGCCGCCGAGTGGCTCTTAAAGATCCGCGTCATCGCGAACTCGCCGAGCTTGTGCCCGACCATGTTCTCGGTGACGTAGACCGGGATGTGCTGCTTGCCGTTGTGCACGGCGATCGTCAGGCCGACGAAGTCGGGCACGATCGTCGAGCGCCGCGACCAGGTCTTGATCGGGCGCTTGTCGCTCGTGCTGCGAGCCTTGTCCACCTTCGCCTGCAGGTGGTAGTCCACGAACGGACCCTTCTTGATTGAACGTGCCATCGCTCGGTTCCTTTATTTCACTCGGCGGTCGCGGACGATCATGACCTGCGTGCGCTTGTTCCGGCGCGTCTTGAAGCCCTTGGTCTGCACGCCCCAAGGCGACACGGGCGGCTGCGCCGCTGCCGTGCGCCCCTCGCCGCCGCCGTGCGGATGGTCGATGGGGTTCATGGCGACGCCGCGAACCGTCGGGCGAACGCCGCGCCAGCGCTTGCGGCCTGCCTTGCCGATCGACTCCAGGTTGTGCTCCGAGTTGCCGGTCTCGCCGATGGTCGCGCGGCAATCGACGTGGACCTTGCGGATCTCTCCCGAGCGCAGGCGGAGCTGCGCGTACGAGCCTTCGCGCGCGAGCACCTGGACGCCGGCGCCGGCCGATCTCGCGAGCTGGGCGCCCTTGCCTGGCAGCATCTCCACGCAATGCACGATCGTGCCGATCGGGATATTTCGAAGCGCAAGCGTGTTGCCCGGCTTGATCGGGGCCTCGGCGCCGGACATGAGCTGCGTTCCGGCGGTAAGACCCTTGGGAGCAATGATGTAGCGGCGCTCGCCGTCCTTGTAGAGCAGGAGCGCAATATGCGCGCTGCGGTTCGGGTCGTACTCGATGCGCTCGACCGTCGCCGGGATCCCGTCCTTGTCGCGGCGGAAGTCGACGATGCGGTAGTGATGCTTGTGGCCGCCGCCCTTATGGCGCATGGTGACGCGGCCGTAGTTGTTGCGGCCGTTGGTCTTCGACTGGCGCACGAGCAGCGGCCAGTGCGGATCGCCCTTGTGGAGCTCAGGCGTGACGACTTTCACGAGGGCGCGGCGGCCCGGGGAAGTAGGTTTGACTTTGACGAGTGGCATGGTCCCGGTTCCTGTCGCCTTATTCCGTGGCCGCGAAATTGATTTCCTGGCCCTCGGCGAGGCGCACGTAGGCCTTCTTCCAGCTGCGCTTGCGGCCCTCGAGCCGGCCAAAGCGGCGCACCTTGCCCTTCACGTTCGTCACGGTGACCGAGTCGACTTTCGTCTTGAACATGAGCTCGATCGCGGCCCGGATCTCGGGCTTGGTGGCCCCGTCGGCGACGCGGAACACGTACTGGCGGTTCTTGTCCGCGACGAACGTGCTTTTCTCGGACACGACGGGCGCGAGCACCACGTTCATGAGCTGCGCGGCGCTGAACTTGCGGGCGGCGGTCATTTGAACATCTCCTCGAGCTTGGCCACGGCGCCCTTGGTGAAAAGCACGGTCGGATAGCGCACGAGCGCGACCGGATTGGCGTGCTTCACGTCCATCACCTCGACGTTGGCGAGGTTGCGCGAGGAGAGCATCAGGTTCTCGTCCACGGCGTCGGTGACGACCAGCACCTCCTCGAAGCCCATGGATTTCACCTTCTGGGCGAGGAGCCTGGTCTTGGGCTGCTCGACCTTGAACGTGTCGACGACGCGGATGCGGTCCTCGCGCGCGAGCTGCGACAGGATGGAGGCGATGCCCGCGCGGTACATCTTGCGGTTCACCTTGTGCGAGAAATTCTCGTCCGGCGAATTCGGGAAAATCTTGCCGCCGCCGCGCCACAGCGGGCTCGAGGTCATGCCGGCGCGCGCCCGGCCGGTTCCCTTCTGCCGCCACGGTTTCTTCGTCGAATGGCGCACGGCGCCGCGGTCCTTTTGCGCGCGCGAGCCGATGCGCGCGTTCGCCTGGTACGCGACGACGACCTGGTGGACGAGCGACTCGTTGAAGTCGCGCCCGAAGATCTCGTCCTTCGCCTGGATAGTCCCGGCGGCGCCCTTGTCGTTGATGAGCTTGAGTTCCATGGGCATGCCCTATTTCTTCGCCGGGGCGGCGGGTTTTGCGGCGGCCGGCTTCGCCTCGGCCTTGGGCTTCGCCTCGGCCTTCGGTTCGGCTTTCTTCTGCGGCACGGTCACCTTGCGCGGCTTCACCGCTGCGCGCACGAGCACGTCGCGGCCGCTCGCGCCCGGGACGGCGCCCTTCACGAGCAGGAGCTGCCGCTCGGCATCAACGCGGACGACCTCGAGGTTGAGCGTCGTGCGCACATCGTCGCCGAGATGGCCCGCCATTCGCTTGCCCGGAAACACTCGCCCAGGGCTCTGGTTCTGGCCCGTGGAGCCCGGACGGTTGTGCGAGATGGAGTTGCCGTGCGAGGCGCGGTTCGAGGAGAAATGATGGCGCTTGATGACGCCGGCAAAGCCCTTGCCGATCGTGACGCCCTGCACGTCGACCTGCTGGCCGACCTTGAAGATCGTCTCGACGGCGATCTTGCCGCCCACCTTCAGGTTCGCGAGCTCGTCCGCCTTGGCGACGCGGAACTCCTTGAGCATGTGCCCCGCTTCCACCGCCGCTTTCGCGAAGTGGCCCTTGGCAGAACTGTTGACGCGCGAAGCGCGGCGCTTGCCGAACGTCACCTGGACGGCCGCGTAGCCGTCCTTCTCCGCGGTCTTGATCTGGGTGATGCGGTTGTCGGACACGTCGAGCACGGTGACCGGCAGCGTTCCGCCGTCGTCCGTGAAGATGCGCGTCATGCCGACCTTGCGGCCGACCAGTCCAATCGTCATACCTACCTCTTCTATTTAGTCCCCGATCCTCCGGAGATGCCGGCTGCAATTGGCCGGCCCTTCACCTATTGCTTCGTGCTTCTACCTATTGAACCTTGATCTCGACGTCGACTCCCGCCGGAAGGTCGAGCTTCATCAGCGCGTCGACGGTCTTGTCGGTCGGGTCGATGATGTCCATCAGCCGCAAGTGCGTGCGGATTTCGAGCTGATCGCGCGAAGCCTTGTCGATGTGCGGGGAGCGCAGCAGGTCGAAGCGCTGCTTGCGCGTGGGCAGCGGCACGGGGCCGCGCACCACGGCGCCGGTCCTCTTGGCCGTATCGACGATCTCGAGCGCCGACTGGTCGATCAGCCGGTAGTCGAACGCCTTGAGGCGGATTCTGATTCGCTGGCTTTGCATGTCTGATCAGCCGTTCTTCATCTACTCGATGATTTTCGCGACGACGCCGGCGCCCACGGTCGTGCCGCCCTCGCGGATGGCGAAGCGTAGCCCCTGCTCCATCGCCACCGGGGTAATGAGGGTCACCACCATCTTCACGTTGTCCCCTGGCATCACCATCTCGGTCCCCTTGGGGAGCTCCACCGCGCCGGTGACGTCCGTGGTCCGGAAGTAGAACTGCGGCCGGTAGTTGTTGAAGAACGGCGTGTGGCGCCCGCCCTCTTCCTTCGAGAGCACGTAGACCTCGCACTCGAACTTCGCGTGCGGGGTGATGCTCCCGGGCTTGGCGAGCACCTGGCCGCGCTCGACCTCCTCGCGCTTG
>JAFAGU010000301.1 GCA_019237595.1 Betaproteobacteria bacterium
TACGTGGCGCAGGAGCTCGTGCATCTTTCGCAGGCGCCGACGTGGGACCGGGCGCATCCGCGGCTCCTGGCCAGGGCGATCGGCCTGCGGGTCTTCGCCTGTGCAACGCCGGAGGGCTACATCGTCATGCCGGGCGGCCTCACGCGCGTCGCGAGCGCGGCCGACGCGCGCGTCATCTCCATGCAGCGGGGCGGCAGCAGCAAGGACACGTGGGTGCTCGCCTCCGGGCCAGTAAGTACGTTCACGCTCCTGCGCTCCTCGATAGGCCCGGCCGATCTCGTTCGCGCCGGCAGCAACCTGTCGAGCCGCGTTGTGGAGAACCTCTTCTGGCTCGGCCGCTACAGCGAGCGCTGCGATGCGACCGCGCGGCTGCTGCGCATCGCGCTCGGCCGCTTCGGCGACAACGTCCCGGGGGACGACGACGAGCGGGCGCGGCCGGTCGTGCTCGAGCTCCTGCGCCGCGCCGGGATGCTGGTGGGCGGCGCGACGAGCGACACGGAGCTCTCCACGGCACTTCGCGCCGCGATCGTGGATGAATCGGTCCCAGGGCTCGCGAGCGCGGTGCGCCAGCTCATGCGCGTGGCTTCCAACCTGCGCGAGCGGCTCTCCCTCGACAACTGGCGCACGCTCAACCGCCTCACGCAGCAGCTCGCGCAGCGCCGTGGCCGCAAGACCGGCTTCTCGGATCTCCTGGGCGAGCTCGACTTCGCCATTACGTCGTTCACGACGCTTTCGGGCTACGCGCTCGACGGGATGACGCGGGACCCGGGCTGGCGGTTCCTCTCCATCGGCCGGCGGCTCGAACGGCTGCAAACGCTGTGTGCCACGCTCAAGGTCACCGTTTCCGGGCCGCCGGACATGGACCTGACGTGGCTTCTCCGCCTCTCCGACTCCATCATTACCTATCGCGCGCGCTACATGGCGCGGCCGGAATGGCTGCCGGTCCTCGACCTTCTCATCCGCGACGAGGCGAATCCCCGCTCGATCGCGTTCCAGGTGCACGGCCTTCGCGACTACGCGCAGCGCCTCGTCGATCGCTTCGGCGACTTCGGGGACGAGCGCTTCCACGGCTCGCTCGCGTTCCTCCTGCGCCTGGACCCGGCGGCCGACCTGCGCCCCGGGAGCGAGCGGCTCCTCGGCTGGCTCGAGGAATGGCAGCAGGCGGCGAGCCGCCACGCCGAGCAGCTCGGCCTTCGCTTCTTCAGCCACGTGGGCGAGTCGAGCGCCCAGACCTTCGCCACGTGAGCGGGGCCGCAGTCCTGGAGGCAAGGTAGCGATGCGGCTGCACGTCGTGCACGAGACGTCGTACGCCTATTCGAGCCCGGTCGTACTCTCGCACCAGCTCCTGCATCTCACGCCCCGCGCGCTTCCGTGGCAAAGCTGCGAGTCCCACCGTATCGAGCTCGAGCCGGCGGCAGGCGAGGTCGCCGAGCGGGCCGACTACTACGGCAACCGCACCGTGCACGCGCTGGTGGCGGTCCCGCACGATTCGCTCACCGTGCGCGCCCGCTCCGAGGTCTTGGTGAAGCCGCGCGCCGCCGCGGCGCTGGGCATGCCGCGGGTGGCCTGGGAAGCGGTACGGGCCCGCCTCGCGCCGATCGGCGGACAGGCGCCGGTCGAGGCGGCGGAGTTCGCCTACGAGTCGCCGCATGTCGAGCGCCTGCGCGAGCTCGCCGACTACGCCGTGAAGAGTTTCACCGCGCGGCGCGGGATGCTCGAGGCATCGCTCGACCTCGCGCGGCGCATCCACCGCGACTTCAAGTTCGACCGCACCGCCACGAGCGTTTCCACTCCGATCCGGCAGGTGCTGAAGGAACGCCGGGGCGTCTGCCAGGACTTCGCGCACCTCATGATCGGGTGCCTGCGCTCCATCGGGCTGGCGGCGCGCTACGTGAGCGGCTACATCCTCACTACGCCGCCGCCGGGGCGGCCGCGCCTCGTCGGCGCCGACGCCTCGCATGCCTGGATCTCCGTGTGGTGCGGAAAGGGGGCGGAGGGCGAGGGTGGCTGGGTCGACATCGATCCGACCAACAACTGCATCGTAGACGACAGCCACGTCACGCTCGCCTGGGGCCGAGACTTCGCCGACGTGACGCCCATGCGCGGCGTGATCCTCGGCGGCGGGTCGCAGCAGCTCGCCGTGCGGGTCACGGTTCGGCCCGCAACCGATCCCATACGGGTCTAGGTCTCCAGCACGCAGCGCACTACGCGCCCACCGTCGAGGGTGCGTGCCGCGGGAAAGCCGTCGCGGCAATCCGGTCTCGCATGCCGGCAGCGTGGCTCGAAGCTGCACCCGGGCGGCAGGCGGGCGAGGTCCGGCGGCGAACCCGGGATCGCTTCGATGCGCTGACCCTTCAGCTCTCCGCGCACGATCGAGGAGAGGAGCCCCGACGTGTACGGGTGGCGCGGCGTGCGCATCACGTCCCCGACCGCGCCGGTCTCGACGATGCGCCCGGCGTACATCACCGCGATGCGATCCGCGACCTCGCAGGCGACGCCCACGTCGTGCGTGACGAAGATGACCGACATGCCGAGCTCGCGCTGCAGCTCGCGCAGCAGGAGCAGGATCTGGATCTGAACCGTGGCGTCGAGCGCCGTCGTCGGCTCGTCGGCGAGCAGGAGCTTCGGGCCGCAGGCGAGGGCGAGGGCGATCATCGCGCGCTGGCGCATGCCTCCCGACATCTCGTGCGGATACGCGTCCAGCCTGCGCCTCGCGTTCGGGATGCGCACGTGCTCGAGCATCTCCAGCGCTCGCGCTCGCGCGGCGGCCCGGCCGACGCCCCGATGGCGCACCACGGATTCGGCGATCTGATCGCCAATGGTGAATACCGGGTCGAAAGCGAGCATCGGCTCCTGGAAGATCATCGAGACCACGCCGCCGCGGTAGTCCTCGATCTCGCCTTCGGCCATCGCGAGCACGTCGCGGCCATCGACCCGGATCGAGCCGCCCATCCGCGCCCGCGCCGGCAGAATGCGAAGCAGCGCGCGGAGCGTCACGCTCTTGCCGCTGCCGGATTCCCCGAGCACGCCGAGCACTTCGCCCGCGGCGAGGTCGAGGTCCACGCCGTTCACGGCGTGGATGGAATTACCGAAGACGACCGAGAGATCGCGGACGCAAACGAGCGGCTCAGCCGGCATGGGCGGCGGCTTTCGAGTGGCCCGAGCCGGGCAAGCGCATCAGGCACGCGACGTGGTGCATTTCGCCGGCCGCGCCGAGCGGCGGGTCCGTATGCTCGCACGCGCCCTCCGCGTACCCGCAGCGCGTGCGGAAACGGCATCCCGGCGCAGGATCGATCGGGCTGGGCGGATCGCCGGCGAGCGGAGGGGCCTCGGTGCGCTTCGAAGGATCCATCGACGGCATGGCGGAGAGCAGCGCCTTCGTGTAGGGATGCGCGGTCCTGCCGTAGATCGAGTCCACCGGGCCGATCTCCGCAATCTTGCCGAGATACATCACCATGACCCGGTCGCTCATGTAGCGCACGACGCTCAGGTCGTGCGAGATGAAGATATAGGTGAGCCCGAGCTCCGACTTGAGCTCGAGGAGCAGGTTCAGCACCTGCGCTTCGACCGACTTGTCCAGCGCGGAGACCGCCTCATCGAGGATCACGATGCGCGGCTCCAGCGCGAGCGCGCGGGCGATGTTGACGCGCTGGCGCTGGCCGCCGGAGAGCTCGTGCGGGTAGCGGCCGCCGAAGCGCGCCGGCTCGAGCCCGACGCGGTCGAGCAGGCTTCGCGCCCGCTCGATCGCGCGGCTCGCGGGCACGCCGTGGACCATCGGGCCGAACGCAATGCTCGCCTCGTTGGTGAGCCGTGGGTTGAGCGAGGCGAACGAATCCTGGAACACCATCTGCATCCTCGATCGCGCCTCGCGCAGCGGCATGGCGCCCTGCGCGGAGCCGATGCGGCGGCCCTCGAGCAGCACGGCGCCGGCGTCGGGCTCGATGAGGTGCATGAGCAGGCGCGCGGTGGTCGACTTGCCGCAGCCCGATTCGCCGACGATGCCCAGCGTCTCGCCCTTCTCAACGGAAAAGGAGACGTCGTCCACGGCATGCACCGTGCCGCCGCCCTTCACGCGGAAGTGCTTCCGCAATTCCCTTGCCTCCAGGATCATCGCGTCACATCCATGGCCTGGCGCACGCTGTCGGAGAGCAGGTTGAAGCAGATCGACACGGCGAAGATCATCATCCCGGGGAGCGCCGCGACCCAGGGGTTCTGGAAGATCGCGGTGCGCAGCGTGTTGAGCATCAGGCCCCATTCCGGCTGCGGCGGCCGGGTTCCGAGGCCGAGGAACGAGAGCCCCGAGGCGAGGATCATGCAGACGGAGATCAGGCTCGTGGCGTAGACGAAGATGGGTCCGAGCACGTTGCCGATCACGTGCACGCGCACGATCGTGAATGCGGAGGCGCCGCTCGCACGTGCCGCCTCGACGAAGTCCAGCCCGCGGACCTGGGTGGTCACCGACTCGGCCACCCGGGTGATCGGCGGAATGAACACGATGGTGAGCGAGAGCAGCGCATTGGCGATGCCCGCGCCGAGGGCGCCGGAGATGGCGACCGCGAGCAGGACCGAGGGGAAGGCGTAGAAGACGTCGACTGTCCGCATGATCGCCGTATTGAGGCGGCCGCCGGCGAAACCGGCCGCGATGCCCAGGGCGCTGCCGATGAAGAAGGCGAAGAACACCGGCGCGAGCCCCATGACGAGCGACAGCCGCCCGCCGTAGAGCAGGCGCGAGAGCATGTCTCGGCCTAGCTCGTCGGTGCCGAGGAGGTGCCCCGAGGTGCCGATCGGCTTCAGGCGCCGGAGCACGCTCGAGGCAAAAGGATCATTCGGCGCGATGAGCGGCGCGCAGAGTGCCGCCGCGACGATGAGCAGCAGAATGCCGGCGAAGACGAGCGCGACCCGGTCGGCGAGGAGCTTCGCCGCGACCGAGCTCCAGAAGCCGCGGTGCCTCACGTGCGCTGGATCCGCGGGTCGAGCAACGGCTGGACGAGGTCGACCACGAGGTTCAGC
>JAFAGU010000137.1 GCA_019237595.1 Betaproteobacteria bacterium
GTTGTGGCTCTGCCTCCTCGCGACCGGATTCTTCCTCGTCATCGATGCGACCTTCTTCGCCGCCGCCATGCACAAGGTGCTCGAGGGCGGCTGGTTCCCGCTTGCGCTCGGGGCCGGCGTCTTCCTCGTCATGACGACCTGGCGCCGCGGCCGGCAGATCCTCTTCGAGCGGCTGCGCGAAGCGTCGGTGCCGCTCGCTCCATTCCTGGAATCGGTGTTCCGGCAGCCTCCCGAGCGGGTGGCCGGCACCGCGGTCTTCCTCACGGCGACGCCGGAGGCGACGCCGAACGCCCTGCTGCACAGCCTGAAGCACTACAAGGTCCTGCACGAGCGGGTCGTATTCCTCACGGTGGAGTTCCGCGACGTGCCGTGGGTGCCCTTCGACCAGCGCGTGAAATGCGAGACGCTCGGCCACAACTGCTGGCGCGTGTTCGTGCGCTATGGGTTCATGAACCGCCCGGACGTCTCCAAGGCGCTCGAGCTCTGCTCCGCCTTCGGGCTGGAATTCGAGCCGATGGATACGTCCTTCTTCCTCTCGCGCGAGAAGATCGTGCCTACGGAAGAGCGCCCCGGCATGGCGCTCTGGCGCGAGCGCCTTTTCGCCGCCGTGGCGCGGAACGCCGGCAACATCACGGATTTCTTCAACATCCCGACCAACCGCGTCGTCGAGCTCGGCACCCGCGTCGAGATCTAGTCCGCTATAGTGGCGGCATGCTCGTGCGCGCGCTTGCCGCCTCGTTCTTCCTGTCCCTCGCCGCACTTGCCGGCGACGCACGCGCGCAGGCCCCGGCGCGAAGCATCGGCGAGACGCTCTACCTGCCGATCTATTCGCACATCTGGCACGGCGACCTCGACCGGGGCGGCGAGCCGCAGAAAACGCTCCTCTCCGTTTCGGTGAGCATCCGCAATACCGATCCGGCCGTGCCCATCGTGGTCGCCTCGGCGCGCTATTACGACAGCTCAGGAAAGCCGCTGAAAGAGTACGTCGCCTCGCCGCGGACGATCGCGCCAATGGCCACCTACGAGCTCTTCATTCCCCGAAGCGACGATACGGGCGGCTCGGGGGCGAACTTCCTCATCACCTGGCGTTCCCAGGCGCCGGCGAGCCCGCCGGTCGTCGAGGGCGTGCACGCGAACCTCCCTGCGAGCCGCTCCGTGCTCTTCACGACGAGCGCGCGCCCCGTCCCGCGCTGATCGGCGGCGCGCCGCGTCGGGAAATCCCTACGCCGAGGCGACGCCGCGACAAATCTCGTGAGGCGGCTGGACACCCCGCGGCGCGCTCGCGTACCCTCTGCGCGCTTCATTCTCGGGGGGGACGATGAGCAAGGCGCAGGTGCACACGCTGCCGACGGCGGCGGGAACCGCTTCGGCGCGCAACACCGTGATGGTGGTCGACGACCAGTCGACCGGCCGGGCCATCCTCGAGCAGGTCGTGCGCAGCATCGACGCGCGCCTGAGCGTCGAGCCCTTCGCGCGTCCGGTGGACGCGATCGTCTGGGCGACGCGCCACGTCGCCGACCTCGTCCTCCTCGACTACATGATGCCGGACATGGACGGCATCGAGCTCGTGAAGCGCCTGCGCGCGCTGCCGGGCTACGAGCCCGTGCCGCTCGTCATGGTTACCGTCCATGACGACCGCAAGGTGCGCTACGCGGCGCTCGATGCGGGGATTACCGACTTCCTGACCAAGCCGGTGGACCCCCGGGAGTGCCAGGCGCGCTGCCGTAACCTCCTCACGCTCCGCCGGCAGCAGCTCGAGCTCGCGGAGGCGCTCGAGCGCCTGCGCGGCGACGGCGCGAAGCCGTGAGCCCGATCGCAGCCGTGCGCGCGTTGCGCGCGAGGCTCGCCGCGCGCCCGGACACGGAGCACGAGCAGGCGCTCATACGCCTGACGCTCTCGATCCTCCTTTTCTTCTACATGCTGCCCGAGGCCATCCACCTCGGCGCGGGAAGGCTCGACGCGAGCCACCCGTTCTTCATCGGCATGGCGCTCTTTCCCGTGTTCGCCATCGCCGTGTTCGCGGCGCTTCTCCTCAGGCCGGGCGCCTCGCCGACGCGGCGGATCGTCGGCATCGTGGGGGACATCGCGGCGATCACCTACTTCATGGCCTTCGCCGGTGTCTACGCGCAGCCGATGCTGCTCATGTACATCTGGATCACCGTCGCGAACGGCTTCCGCTTCGGCGCGCGCTACCTGCTCGTCAGCCTCGCCGCCTCGGTGGCGGGCTTCACGGTCGTGCTCTTCGTGAACGACTACTGGCACGACAAGGTGGCGGTATGGGCCGGTTTTCTCGTCGGCCTGCTCGTCATGTCGGTGTACGTGCTTTCGCTCGTCACGCGCATGTTCGACGCGCTCGCCCGCGCCGAGGCCGCGAACCAGGCGAAGCGCCGCTTCATCTCCGTGGTGAGCCACGAGCTGCGCACGCCGCTCAACGCCATCATCGGCATGGCGGACCTGCTGCGCGACACCTCGCTCGACCGCGAGCAGGCGGACATGCTGCAGACGCTGCGCGCGTCCTCCGAGGTCATGCTGAACCTCGTCGAGGAGGTGCTCGACTTTTCCAAGATCGAGGCCGGGCGCCTCACGCTCGAGAAGACCGACTTCGACCTCCATGCCCTCGTGAACAGCTCCTGCCGCATCCTCGCCTCGCAGGCGAGCGCCAAGGGGCTGGAATTCGTCGTCTCCATCATGCCCGACGTGCCGCCCGCGCTGCGGGGCGATCCGCACCACCTGCGCCAGGTGCTCATCAACCTGGCGGGCAACGCGGTCAAGTTCACCGAGCGCGGCGGCGTCACCGTGCACGTGGCCGCCCAGTCGGAGAGCGCCACGGAGCTGCGCATCAAGCTCTCCGTGCGCGATACGGGCATCGGCATCGCCCCGGCGGCGCAGGCCGGCGTCTTCGAGAGCTTCGCGCAGGCGGACCAGTCCACGACGCGCCGCTTCGGCGGGACGGGACTCGGCACGACGATCGCGAAGCAGCTCGTCGAGCTCATGGGCGGGCGGATCGGTCTGGAGAGCACGCCGGGGCTTGGCAGCACGTTCTGGTGCGAGATTCCGCTCGAGAAGCAGCCGGAGCGCGTGGCGAGCGGCGCGGCGGGCGAGATTTCTGGCGCGCGCGTGCTCCTCGTCGGCTTTCCGGGGGCGGCAGCGCACGCCGTCGAGGAAGCGCTCCTCGGCTGGGGCGCGGTTCCGATTGCCGTGCGCGACGTGGAGCAAGCCCGCGAGCGACTGGTCGCGGAGATCAGCGTGGCGAAGCCCTACCGCAGCGTGCTCGTCTTTGCCGAGGCGGGCTCCCTGCAGGCGGCGCGGCGCTTCCGCGACCTCGCGCCGCGGCCGGCGCCGCCCATCATCGTCGCCGCGCCGCGCGAAGCGCGGCTCGAGCGATTCATGGTGCTCTCGGCGGGCTTCCCCGCCGTGCTCGAGCTCCCGTTCGACAAGCGGCAGCTCTTCAACGTGCTGCATTCGGTGAGCGCCGGCGAGGAGGTCGGCGAGGGCGTCGTGCGGCTCGAGGAGTACGCAAAGCGCGCCGGTGCGCGCAAGCTCCGCATCCTCGCCGCCGACGACAACCCGGTGAATCGCGATGTCCTGCGCCGGATCCTCGAGCGCGCCGGGCACGAGGTCACGCTGGTGGAGGATGGAGACGCGGCGCTCGATGAGCTGGAGCGCTCGCGCTACGACGCCGTCATCCTCGACCGCAACATGCCCGGCACGGGCGGCATCGAGGCGCTCCAGGCCATGCGCGCGATGGGCGCGGGCGGGCCGCGCGTCCCGGCGATCATCCTGTCTGCCGATGCCACGCGCGAGGCGCGCGCCGAAGCGCTGCAGGCCGGCGCCGACGCCTTTCTCTCGAAGCCGGTCCAGGCCATGAAGCTGCTCCAGGAGATCCAGGCGCTCGCGAGCGGCCAGCCTGGTGGCCGCGCCGCGGTGAAAGGGGCCGCGGAGGAAGCGCGCGAGGAGGACGCTGCCGTCGCCGATGCCGAGACGCTCGGCCATCTCGATCAGCTCGGCTCGACGCCGCAGTTCCTCGAGAAGCTGGTCAGCGTGTTCCTCGAGGACATGGCGGGGCTCCTCGAGCGCAGCGCCCGGTCCCTCGCGGCGCGCTCGTACGCCGACTTCCGCTCGATCCTGCACGCCATGCGCGGCTCGTGCGCCAGCATCGGCGCGCGGCGCCTCGCCGAGCTCTGCGCGCGCGCGGGCTCCCTTTCGGATGCCGAGTTGCGCCTGCAATCGGCATCGCTTTCCAGTGCGCTGCTAAACGAGCTCGCCGCGGTTCGCGGCGAGCTCGAGCGCTACCTGGAAAACCGCCGCCGCTCAGCCGGCTAGGCTGCCTTGCTGCTTCTCCCGAGGGAGCAGGCCGCCTTCGCGAAGGACCGCGTCGGGCACCTGGCGCAAGTCCCACACGAGGCCGAGCGCCGCAAGCATGCGCAGGCCGACGTAGCTGAGGTCTACCTCGTACCAGGCGAATCCGGCGCGCGCTCCCGCGCCGAAGCGGTGGTGGTTGTTGTGCCAGGCGCCGCCCATGCTCGGAAGCGCGAGCCACACGTGGTTCACCGTCAGGTCGCGGGTGTCGTAGCGTCGGTATCCGGCGAGCCGATGGCCTCCGTGCGCGAGCGAGTTCACGCCGAGGATGGCGTGCAGCGCGGCTGCGGTGGGGAGGAAGAATCCCCAGGTCACCGCCTGCCAGGCATCGATATGCGGCCCGAGCCAGCCCCTCGCCCCGGCGACCGCGAGCAGCACGAGCAGCGCAAAGAGCGGCAGGTGGTAGTACTTGTTGATGAACCGCAGCTCCGGATACCGCGCGAAGTCCGGGACGAGGTCGAGGTTGGTGTCGACGTTCTTCTCCTGCATGAGCCATCCCCAGTGCGAGTGCCAGAAGCCCCCGAGAGGCGAGTGGAGGTCGCGCTCGGTGTCGGCGTGCTTGTGGTGGGTGCGATGATGCGCCGCCCACCAGAGCGCGCCGCGCTGGCCCGAGGAAGCCCCGAGCACCGCGAGCACGAACTGGAACCAGCGGCTCGTCTTGAAGGCCCGGTGGGAGAAATAGCGGTGGTAGCCCGCTTCCACGCCGAACATCCGCGGCAGGTAGCTCGCCGCGAAGAGCACGAGCAGGTGCCAGTGGAAGGGCACGAGGAGCGCCGCAAGCGCGCCCAAGTGCACGACCACCAGCCGCATCTTGATGACCTTGATTGACTCGGTTTTCTGGATGCCGTAATTCGTCATGATTTTTCCTCTCTAGGATCCTGCGCCATGTCGTTTTTCATTTCCCTGGTGGAGCTCACCGACGCAAGCCGGCGCGAGCTCGAGACGATTCCCCGGGTTCACGCGATGCTCCACGGCGGTCTCACGCTCCAGCAGTACCAGGCGTTCCTGCACGACCTCTTCCACATCGTCTGGCACTTCTGCCCCGTGATGGCGGCAGCGGCCGCGCGCTGCGACGACCGCTTCCGCCACGTCCGGATGGAGCTCTATGAGCGCATCGGCGAGGAGAAAGGGCACGAAGCATGGGTGCTCGAGGACATTGCGGCGATGGGCGCGGACCCGGTCGCGGCGAGCGGGACGCCGCCCAGCCCTCCGGCGCAGGCGATGATCGCCTTCAACTACTACGCCGCGGAGCGCGTGCATCCTTGCTCCGTGCTGGGCATGCTCTACATGCTGGAGGTCGTCTCCTCCGTCTATGGCGGGCGTGTCGCCGAGGCGATCGCGCGGTCGCTGGGGCGCGACCCCGCCGCGGGAGGATTCCGCTTTCTCTCCTCGCACGCGAGCATGGACGTCGACCACATGGCCTCGCTCAATCGCCTCGTGAAGACCATCGACGATGCAGAAGCGCAGCGCGCCGTGGTGAACGCCACGCGGGTCAACTTCCACCAGTTCGGGCAGCTCTTCCGCGAGGGCGGCCCGCTCGAGCCGGTGCCGGGCTAGGCCGAGCGTGCGCATGGCGCCTCCTCGCGTTCGGATTGCGCCATCGCGTCGAGCGCGACATCGGCCACGTCGCCGCGCTCGAGGCGCCGCATCTGCGAGCGCACGATCCGGCCCATCATCTTGAGGTCGCGATCCTCGAGCCTGAGCGCCGCGTCGACCCACGTTTGCGCTACGGCGTCGAGCTCCGCGCGCGGCACGGCCTGGACGGCCCTGCGCGCGGCATAGAAGGCGGCGGTGCCGTTGCGCCGCCGCTCGTGCGCCGCGATCCAGCGCCGCACGGCCTCCTCGCCCTCGCCTTCCTTGACGAGCACGTCCACGACGCCGAGGCGGTGAAGCTCCTGCGCGCCCAGGACGCGGCCGGACAGGACGAGCGATTCGGCGGCGCGCGCGCCGAGCCTGCGCGAGAGCAGGCTCACGGCGCCCATCCCCGGAAAGAGATTGAAGAGGATCTCCGGAAGGCCGAGCGCCGCGCTTTCCTCGGCGAATACCACGTCGGAGGAGAGCGCGCATTCCAGGCCGCCGCCGAGCGCGTCGCCCTGCACGAGCGACACCGTGACGAGCGGCGCGTCATAGCCGCGCATCCGGGCGTGCATGTTGTCGATGCATAGGCGCGCGTAATGGGCGAGCGCCTCGCGGTCGCGCGCCTTGATGAAGAGCACGAAGAGCGCAAGGTCGCCGCCCAGGTTGAACACGCG
>JAFAGU010000282.1 GCA_019237595.1 Betaproteobacteria bacterium
CCGCGGAATCCGAGACGACGACGAAGCCCTCGTAGTTGCCGCGGAGCTCGATGCAGTGCCACAGGCACGTCGTTTCCGCGAAGCTCGCGAAGAACTGCCGGTCGACGTACGCGATGCCGGCGGCCATGGAGTAGTGCGAATACGGGCCGAAGAAACGCCTGCCCGGCGCGTCTGCGCCGATCGCGGGATTCGGAGCCGCGGCCTGGAATTCGATGTGCACCGGGCCGGTCACGTCGAGGCGGAAGTACGTCTTTCCCTCGATGACCCACTGGTGGTTGTCGTGGCGGGCGAGCACGCGGCCGTCGGGCGATTCGCGAAGGACGTCGCGCATGACGTGCAGGCGCGGCAGGGGGCCGAAGCGCACGCCCGGCTCCCCGGCGGTGTGGCCGAAGACGAGCATGAACATGCTCGTAGGACCGGGACTTCCCCGGTCTGTTCTCGCCTTCGCCGCATGCGCTACGCTGCGGGCCGTGAAGCTCTGGCAGAACCTGTGGCTCCTCGTGGCCGTCATCTGGGGCGTGGTGGCGGCGCTCCAGGTCGGCACGATCCTCGCCTTCGCGGACGAGAGCGAGGCCGGCAAGGCGCTCCAGCCGGCGCTGCTCGGCGTCGCGGTCCCGGTGCTCCTCTACGCGGCGGGCTGGGCGTGGGAGCGCGTCGCTTCCCGCAAGAAACCCAAAGACTGAACCTCCGCAGCCGCCGCGTCGACTAGACTAGGCACGACGGGAGGGCAGCCTTGCTGCACCGGATTCGCGTCTTCTTGCTGGGGGCGGCGCTCGCATGGGCGTCGCTCGCTTACGGGCAGCCGCCGCGCGCGGAAGTGTTCGTCCAGCTCGGGCACCGCTCCGCGGTCACCGCGATCGCCTTCTCGCCCGACGGACAGCGCCTCGCTTCGGCCGGCGCCGACGGCGTCGTCAAGCTCTGGGATGTCGCCTCGGGCCGCGTCGCCGCCACGCTGCGCGGCCCCGGCGGCGCGATCCTCTGCCTAGCCTATTCGCCCGACGGCGCGCTCCTCGTCACCGGCGGCCGGGACCGCGTGCTGCGGCTCTGGGACGCGCGCTCCGGCGCCGAGCTCGGCGCCTATCGCGGCCACGAGAGCGTCGTGCTGGCGGTCGCGTTCGCGGACGCGCAGCACTTCGTGTCCGCGAGCTACGACCGCACCGTGCGGCTCTGGACGATCGGCAAGCCCGAGAGCGGCGTGGAGCTCGGCCGCCACGGCGAGCCGGTGCGCGCGCTCGACGTCTCCGCCGACGGCAAGGTGCTTGCCTCGGCGAGCGAGGACCGCAGCGTGCGGCTCTGGCCGCTCGGCGCGCGCAGCGCCGCCGAGGAATGGCGCGCCGACACGGGCCTCCTGAGCGTGCGGCTCTCGCCCGACGGAGAGCTCGTCGCGGCGGGCGGCCAGGACGGCGCCATCCGACTCTGGAGGCGGGCCGCGCCGCGCGAGGCGCCGCGTCTCCTCCGCGGCCACGCCGGCCCGGTGAACGCGCTTGCGTTTTCCGCCGACGGCGGGCTGCTGGCGTCCGCCTCGGGCGATGGCACGGTGCGCACGTGGGACGTGCAGGGCGCGCGCGAGCTCAGTGTCGTGAGGGCAGGCGCGGAGCAGCAGGCGGTCGCGTTCTCGCCGCGCGCGGCCCGGAGCCTTCGGCTCAACCTCGCGTCGATGGTCGCCGCCGGGGGCGCCGATCGCGCGGTGCGCCTCTGGAGCGCGGAGGGCGAGGCGCGCGAGACGCTCGCGAGCCGCGTCACGGAGATCCGCTCGCTCGATTTCTCCGGCGACGGGACGGCGCTCGCCGTCGGCAGCGGCGATGGCGTGCGCGTGTGGGATGCGCAGCGCGGCCAGCTCGCGCGCGCCTTCGCCACGCGCCAGCCGGTCGAGAGCGCCCGCTTCAGCGCCGACGGCGCGCTCCTCGCCGCGTCGAGCCAGGACGGCTCCGTCACACTTTGGGAGCGCGCTTCGGGACGCGAGCTTTCGCGCCTCGACGCGCACAAGAGCGGCGCCTTCGCCGTCGCCTTCTCGCCCAGCAGCAAGGAGCTCGCGACGGGAGGCCGGGACAACGAAATCAGGATCTGGGAGGTCGAAGCGAAAAGGCAAAAGCTGCAGCTCAGCGGCCATGCGGCTGCGGTGCGCGATCTTGCTTATTCGCCCGACGGGCGGCTCCTCGCCTCCTGCGCGAACGACGACACGGTACGGCTGTGGGAGGCGGCGACGGGGAGGGCGATTGCCGTGCTCAAGGGCCACGCCAACCGCGTGAACGCCGTGCGCTTCAGCGCCGATGGAACGAAGCTCGTGAGCGGGAGCGAGGACAGCACGCTCAAGGTCTGGGATGCCTCGAGCGGGACGCTCCTCCTCACGCTTTCCGGGCACGCCGGGCCGGTGAAGGCGCTCGCCGTTTCCGGCGCGCGCATCCTCTCGGTGAGCGTGGACGAGACCCTCGCGGCCTGGGACCTCGCGAGCGGAAAGATGCTCGCCCGCGAGCCGATCCAGGCCGGGCAGCTTGCCGCGCTCTCCGCTTCTTCGCGCGGCTATCTCGCCGCCGGCGGCGACGGCGGCGTGACGGTCGTCTCGAGGCTCGAGGATCGCGCCGAGCGGGTGCGGCTCTTCGGCTTCACCGACGGCGAGTGGCTCGGCATCGTGCCGGGCGGCGAGTTCAGCGCCTCGGCGAACGGCGCGCGCTACCTCAACGTCCGGGTCGGCAACGACGTCTACGGCCTCGACCAGTTCCTCGAGAGCTTCCTGCGGCCGGAGAGCGTGATGGCCGCGCTCGGCGGCAAGCCGGATACGGCGCCGGTGGCGACGCCCGCGCCCGCGAAGCCGGCCGAGCGCCGGCGCGAGCTGGCGCAGATCCGGCCCGCGCCCGAGGTCGCCATCGTCGGCGTGCCGGGCGAGGTGGCCACCGGCGAAGTGAACGTGCGCGTTCGCCTCGCCGATCGCGGCGGCGGAATCGGCGATGTGCGTCTGTATCTCAATGGCTCCGCTGTCGTGCAGGACCGTGCGGCCGACCGTCCGTCGGGCGCCGCCGAGCGCGACTACCTCGTGCGGCTCGTTCCCGGGCGCAACGTCATCCGCGCCATCGCGTTCAATGCCGACAACACGATGCAGAGCGCCGATGCGGTGCAGGAGCTGCGCGCGAGCATGGCCGAAACCGGGCGGCGCCCGAAGCTCCACGCGCTCGTGGTAGGCATCCAGGAGTTCGTCAACCCGCGCCTGCGGCTCTCCTACAGCGTCGCCGATGCGAATCTCTTTGCCGACGTGCTGGAAAGCCGCGCGAAGAGCCTCTTCGAGTCCGTCGACGTGCGCCGGCTCGTCACGCCCGCGCAGACCTCGCGCGCGGCGATCACCCAGGCGCTGCGCGAGATCCGCGCGCGCGTCGCGCCGGAGGACCTTTTCGTCTTCTACGTCGCGAGCCACGGCACCGTCGACGAAGGCGAGTATTTCCTGCTCACCTCCAACGTCGGCGCCACCTCCACCGACCGGCTGCGCGCCGACGCCCTCGGCGAGCGCGACCTGCGCGACCTCCTCGCCAACATCCCGGCGACGAAGAAGCTCATCCTCTTCGACACCTGCAACGCCGGCCGGATCGGCGACGTGCTCGCCACGCGCGGCCTGGAAGAGGACCGCGCCACCAAGGTGCTGAGCCGCGCCGTCGGCTCCACCGTGCTCTCCGCGGCGACTTCGCTCCAGGAAGCGCTCGAGGGCTACAAGGGCCATGGGCTCTTCACCTACGTCGTTGCCGAGGCGCTCGGCGGCAAGGCGGACTACGACCGCGACGGCTACGTCGGCACGACCGAGCTCTCGCTCTACGTGGAGAACGAGGTGCCCGAGCTCGCAGAGGCCGTGTTCCGCTACAAGCAGTTTCCGCTCGTCTCGAAGCCGGGCGCGGGGATGAGCTTCCCCGTGACCCGCGTCGCGCCGTGAAAACCCAGGGAGGAAGAACCATGAGGAAGCTCGCCCTTGCGCCGCTCGCGCTCCTCGCCGGCTGCGCCGGCGCCCCGCAGGTGGAGCAGGTGAAGGAGGTCTACCTGTGCGCGGCGGACCAATGCTCGCCTGCGGCGCGCGATCATTCCGGCGCGGAGCTCCTCCAGGGGCTCTATCGCCTCTTCAAGGCGAACGAGGGCAAGGACTTCCGCATCTGCGAGTCGGACATCAAGACGCGCAATTGCCAGAGCGTCGGCGTCGCCTACTTCGTGCAGGGCGGCCCGATCCCCGGCGTCGGCAGCCAGGCGAGCGGCAAGATGACCGAGATCAAGCTCGACCCCGCGGCGCAGGCGGTGAAGAGCACGATGGCGAGCTACCTGAAGTTCATCGGCACGCCGCTCGCGTGCGTGAGCCACGCGAGCACGCTCCTCGTGCGCAGCGCCGACGAGATCACGATCACCGACGATCCGTACTACTGCAACTGGATGGTGGTCGGGAACATGACTGCATCGTTCAGCTTCGCGGTCGAATCGATCGACTTCGACAAGGGCCGCCTCGGCGGCTACTGGTCGCACGCGGTCGCCGGCAACGCCGGGGGGAAAGGCGCGGGCTACGCGGTGATCGAGTTCCCGGTGACGATGCCCGCCGGGGAAAACTGGCTGAAGCCCGCCGCTTCGCAATAGGCGCCGGGCGGCGCCCGCGAGGCGCTATTTCGCGGGTACGGCGCTCGCGAGCGAGATCACGAGCTTCTCGAGCTTGCGCGCATCCGCATCGAAGCGGCGGATGCCGTCCGCGAGCTTGTCGGTCGCCATCGCGTCCTGGTTGTGCTCCCAGCGGAAGGCCTTCTCGTCGAGCGACACGCGGGGGATGTCCTGCGCTCTCGCCTTCTCGACGGAGAGCTTCCTTTCCACCTCGCCCGCGGCGGAGGAGAGCTTCTGCAGGAGGTCCGGCGCGATCGTGAGCAGGTCGCAGCCGGCGAGCGCGAGGATCTGCTCGACCTTTCGGAAGCTCGCGCCCATCACCTGCGTCTGGTAGGCGTGCTTCTTGTAGTAGTTGTAGATCCGCACGACCGAAGCCACGCCGGGGTCCTCTTCAATTTTTATATCGTCCACATTCCTCAGTTGACGATAAAAATCATAGATGCGTCCGACAAAGGGGGATATCAGCGTCACGCCGGCGTCGGCGCACGCGACGGCCTGCGCGAACGAGAAAAGCAGCGTCATGTTGCAGTGAATGCCCTCGCGCTCGAGCTTCTCGGCGGCGCGGATGCCTTCCCAGGTGCTCGAGAGCTTGATTAATACGCGCTCGCGGCGAATGCCCTGGCTTTCATACAAAGAAATGAAACGTCGGGCTTTCTCGATGCTGCCATCAACATCGAAAGAGAGACGCGCGTCCACTTCCGTCGAAACCCGCCCGGGAATGTGCTTGAGGATCTCGCAACCGACGAGGACGAAGAGCCGGTCGATCGCCTCCGCCGGATCGTTGCCGGCCTGCTGGATCGCGCGCTCGACGATCAGCCGGTAGCGCGGGTCCTCGGCGGTCTTGAGGAGGAGCGAGGGATTGGTCGTCGCGTCCTGCGGCTTCCAGCGAGCGACCGCGTCGATGTCGCCGGAATCGGCGACGACCAGCGAATGTTTGCGAAGGGAATCGAGCTGCACCGGAAAATCGCGCGCCTTTCGTGACGAAATTATCGGACAAGCCGCACAACCTGACAATGTCTTGCAATGCTTAAATCCCTGCCGGGTAAAGTTTTTTCGTGTCAGAAATTGATTTGAGCCCGCCCGCCGCCCCGCGCCGCAACACCCCCTCGGGCCTGCACCGGATCGTGTGGATGAACTACGCCATCCGCGCGGGCTCCTTCCTCTATTGCTTCCTCGTCGTCGGCCTGCACGGCTGGCAGCGCGAGCTCGGCCTCGCCTTCTGGATCGCCGCGGCGCTGCTCTTCATCGCCTACCCGCACGTGGCCTACGTGCGCGCGCGAGCCTCCGGGAGACCGAAGGCCGCGGAGATCGCGAACCTCTATGTCGATGCCGGGCTCCTCGGCGCCTTCGTCGCGGCGATCGGCTTTCCGCTCTGGATCTCCTACGCCGCCGCCTTCGCCACCACGCTCAACGTGACGATCCTGCGCGGCGTGCAGGGCGGACTCTTCTCGCTCGCCTCGTTCGGCGCCGGGGCGGCGCTCTCGATCGCGTTCTTCGGCCTCTCGTATTCGCCGGAGACGAGCACCGTCGTCACGTTCCTGTGCATCGCGGGCTCCATCGGCTACGCGTGCTGGATCGGCCTCGTCGTGCACCAGCAGAACCAGCGCCTGCTCGCGGCGCGCGAGGCGCTGCGCGCCGGCGAGAACCGCTACCGCTTCATCGCCGAGCACGCGGGCGACCTGATCGCGCTGCTGGACGCCGACGCGCGCTGGCTCTACAGCAGCCCGTCCTACGGCAAGATCCTCGACGCGGGCGACCTCGAGCCCGGCATCGACGCCTTCCGGCGCGTGCATCCCGACGACGCGGACCGCGCGCGCACGGGCGTGCTGCGCGCGGCGGCGAGCGGCAAGGCGCGCGAGCTCTCCATGCGGCTCATCGATCGCGCCGGACGCGTGCGGCAATACCGCACGCGCGTGCAGCCGGTGGGGCAGGACGAGCCCGACGGCAAGGTGAAGGCGCTCGTGCTCGTCTCGCAGGACGTAACGGACCTCCACGAGAGCGAGGAGCGCCTCCTCCTCGCGGCGCACGCGCTCGAGGGGATGACGGAAGCGATCGTCATCACCTCCGCCGACGGGACGATCGTCACCGTGAACCGCGCCTTCAGCGAGATCACCGGCTTCGGCCGCGACGACGTGCTCGGCAACCACGAGCGCACGATCCGCAACGCGCTCCAGCCGCCGGAGTTCTACGACGAGGTCTACGCCGTGGTCACGCGCGAGGGCTACTGGTCGGGCACGACGTGGGCGCGGCGCCGCAACGGCGCCGTGTACCGCGAGTGGCGCAGCGTTCGCTCGGTTCGCGACGCGAGCGGGGCGGTGAGCCACTTCGTCATGGTCTTCTGCGAGGCCGGGGCGGAGAAGGGTCGGTCGGGGGAACTGCCGGCCCAGGCTTGAGGCAGGTCAGGAAAAGCTCAGATTCCTTCGCCATTGCGGCGGTAAGGACTTAAAACTTAAGGCTTTCCCTTCCTTTTCCCGCTTCGGGAGGAGTAGACTTGCGCCACAACAACAATTAACCGAACGGTACAGGGAGCTGCGGCCCACGGCGCGGCCCCTGCCGAGAAGGAGAAAAGTGCAGCCGACAGACATCAAGCATCCCGACTACTTCCACAAAGTCGTCGATTGCCAGTGGGCGTGCCCCGCCCACACGCCGGTTCCCGAATACATCCGCCTCATCGCCGCCGGGCGTTACTCCGACGCCTACCTCGTCAACTGGAAGTCCAACGTCTTCCCCGGGATCCTCGGCCGCACCTGCGACCGTCCCTGCGAGCCCGCGTGCCGCCGCGGCCGCGTCGAGGAAGCGCAGCAGGCGAAGCCCGAGCCGGTCGCGATTTGCCGGTTGAAGAGGGTCACCGCAGATTACAAACAAAATTCCGAAGTAAAGAGTGCAATTGATAAAAATAAAAAGACCAAATCGAACGGCAAAAAAGTAGCCTGCGTCGGTGCCGGACCGGCATCACTCACCGTGGCGCGCGACCTCGCGCCGCTCGGCTACGAGGTCACGGTGTTCGACCAGGATCCGCGCGCGGGCGGCATGATCTGGTCGCAGATCCCGCGCTTCCGCCTCCCGCTCGAGGTGATCGACGAGGAGGTGAACTACATCCTCGACCTGGGCGTGACGTTCAAGCAGCGGAAGATCGATTCGATGAAGGCCCTCATGAAGGAGGGCTACGACGCGATTTTTGTGGGTTCCGGGGCTCCAAGAGGAAGGGATCTGGATATCCCCGGAAGAAAAGAAGGCGCGAAGAACATCCACATCGGCATCGACTGGCTCTCGAGCGTCTCGTTCGGGCACACATCGAAGATCGGGAAGAAGGTGATCGTGCTGGGCGGCGGCAACACCGCCATGGACTGCTGCCGCACCTCGCGCCGCCTGGGCGGCGAGGACGTGAAGGTCATCGTGCGCTCCGGGTTCGAGGAGATGAAGGCGAGCCCGTGGGAGAAGGAAGACGCGCAGCACGAGGGCATCCCGATCCTGAACTATCTCGTTCCCAAAACCTTCGAAATCAAGGACGGGAAACTGGTGGGAATGAAGTTCGAGAAGGTGAAGGCCGTCTACGACGAGAAGAAGCGCCGCTCGCTCGTTCCCACCGGCGAACCGGAACAGTTCTTCGAATGCGACGACGTGCTCGTCGCGGTCGGGCAGGAAAACGCGTTCCCCTGGATCGAGAAGGACGCGGGGATCGAGTTCGACAAATGGGGTTTGCCTGTCCTGGATAAATCCACCTTCCAGAGCACCGTGAAGAACGTCTTCTTCGGCGGCGACTCCGCGTTCGGGCCGAAGAACATCATCTGGGCGGTCGCCCATGGGCACGATGCGGCCGTTTCGATCGATAAGCTTTTAAATAATGAATCGATTTCTG
>JAFAGU010000190.1 GCA_019237595.1 Betaproteobacteria bacterium
CAACAACAACCTGAACCGCCGGCCAATCATCTACGTCGGGGGCAACGACGGCATGCTGCACGCGTTCGATGCCTCGAGCACCTCGCCCGGGACGGAACTCCTCGCCTACGTCCCCAACCAGGCCTACCGAAACCTCACCAAGCTGACGGGGCAGACTTACAACAACACCGGGTCCCACCAGTACTTCGTGGACGGCAACCCTACCGCGGCGAGCGCGTTCTTCGATCCGACCTCAGGGGGGCTCGGGACTCGGAACTGGAACACGGCGCTGGTCGGCGGCCTCAATGGCGGCGGCAAGGGCCTGTACGCGCTCAACATCACCGATCCGACCACTTTCAGCGAGACCAACGCCGCAAGCCTCGTGCTGTGGGAGTTCAACAACACGGACGACCCCGACCTCGGGTACACGTTCAGCACGCCCGTGATCGTGAAGATGTACAACGGCAAGTGGGCCGCGATCGTCGGCAACGGATACAACAACTCCACGGCGCGAACCGGCGAGACGCCGTGCACGGCCCGCATCAGCCTCTATGTACAGACGCCTGTAGGCTGCCAGTCGAGCTCCGACGGCCACAGCTCGATCTTCATCATCTTCCTCGAGGGCGGGACCGACGGCGTGTGGACTGCCGGCACGGACTACATCAAGATCGACACGGGGATCGGCGACGCGCAGATTCCCGTGAACCAGGGACGCGCCGCTTCTACCGGCCTGTCGTCCGTGTTCGCCATCGACTATGACGGCGACGACATCGTCGACTATATCTACGCCGGCGACCTGCAGGGGAACATCTGGAAGTTCGACGTGACCAGCAGCAACCCGAGCAACTGGAAGATCGCGTTTCCGGCGGCCACGGGATACCCGAACGGGGCGCCGCTGTTCATCGCGCAGGATACCCTGGGCATCCGGCAGCCCATCCAGGACTCGCCCGCCGTGACGCTCCACCCGCAGGGCGGCATGCTCGTCTTCTTCGGCACCGGGAAGTACCTTGAGAACGGCGACGACGTCGCCACCTCCGCCCTCCCGTATCGACAGCAGACGTTCTACGGCATCTGGGACCAGCAGACGAAGGCCAATCCGATCACGACGAACGTAAGCGGCCGCAGCGTGCTCATGCCGCAGTCCGTGTATTGCTCGGGCACGCTGGGAGGCGGCGCGGCCTTCGTCGATCCGACGAAGACTTGCTCCATCAGCGTGACGGGCACCACGAACCAGTTCCGCCTGACGACGCAGCACAACCCGAACTACACTGCGAGCAACCGCATTGATACGCTCACCGATGCCCCTTGCAGCGTGAACTGCCCGATCGTCAATGCGACCTCGCCTGGACCGGCCTCGGGATCACCGGCCACGGCGACCGTGGCGCCGGAGCTCGGCTGGTATCTCGACCTTCCAAACACGGCGGACACGTGCACGCCGCAGCCGACTTGCTCGACCACCTGGTCGAATACGGGGACGGGAGAGCGAGTGAAGGACCGGCCTATCCTCTCGACCGGCAAGCTCGTGTTCGCGACGCTCATCCCGTCGAATATCTCCTGCGAGCTCGGCGGCTCGGGGTTCATCTTCGACCTGGATCCGCTCACCGGCGCGCGGCTCCCGCTATCGCCCATCGACGTGAACGGAGACGGCCAGCTCAACAATAGCGACCTCCTCAGCCTCGTGAACACGAACATCGCGGCAAGCGCGAGCAAGAACCCAACGAGCGGGATCCCGACCGTGCCGACGGTGATCGCTGGCGCGGTGGTCGTGTCCGGCAGCAGCTCGTCGAGCAGTTCCTCGAGCAGTAGCAGCAGCTCGAGCTCCAGCAGCTCGGGCGTGGGCACCTCGTCGAGCTCGAGCTCCAGCTCCTCGAGCTCCAGCTCGTCGAGCTCGAGCAGCTCCTCGAGCTCGAGCGGCGGCGCGGCGACCACCTGCGGCACCGGTTGCGAAATCAAGGTCGTCAGCACTTCTTCCGGCCAGGTGATTACCATCCGGGAGCGGGCCGGCTCCACCGGCGCGGCGCGCATCTCCTGGCGCGAGCTGATCCAGGACTGACAAGGGGGCATTGATGAGCGTTACCAGGCGCAAGGCGGGCTTCTCGCTGATCGAACTGATCTTCGTCGTGGCGATCATCGGCCTGCTCGCCGCAGTGGCGCTGCCGATGTACACCAAGCAGATCCAGAAGAGCAATCGCGCCCAGGCGAAAGCTCGCATGCTGCAGGCGGCCCAGCTGATCGAGCGGTTCTACTCCGACAACAATAGCTACCTCGTCGACGTATCCGGGGGAAGCCTCGTCGTGGGGCCCGCGACCGGCACTACGGCGGCGGGGTTCGCGCAGCTGATGAGCGTCCAAGGGACCACGACCGTCTATTCCGGTCCGAACAACGAGGCAAACAGCCCGTTTACGATCTATATCTGCAATACCGCGGCGGCCACTTATACGGCGCCGCCCTGGACGAGCGCGGGAGCTGCCGCCCCGGGCTGCACGGCCCCAGTGAGCGCCAATCAGTACCTTCTCATCGCAGCCCCTCGGCTGCAGCAGGTGGCCGACACAACCTGCGGGTACCTGACCCTTACCAACACCGGGGTCAAGGGCGCGACGGGATCTGGCACCACCTCCTCGCCACCCGCAGGGACTACCGTCGACTGCTGGTGACGTGATGATCGACCCGCGGAGCGCGCTCGCCCGGCGCCTGGCGGGCGCAAGCCTGGCCTCCGTCGCGCTCCACTGCATGGTGATCGCGAATTTCAGCCCGGTCTCCGCCCGGTACGCCGGCACCTCGGCCCTGCGGGCGCGCATCGTATCGCTCGGCGGCGTTGCATCGGAGCCGACATCGTCCTCTCTCGCACTGGAGGGCGGCCGTGGCGCAGCGCAGGCGAAGAGTGCGCAGGCGCCAACATCGGCCAAGTCCTACCTCGGCGGGAGCGACAGCCGGCGCGGAAACATCCCCGACGGCCGCGACGCCCTCGTGGACCTCGACATGGCGGTGATCCGCGACTACTACACCTCCCGGCAGGTGGACCAAGTCGCCACGCCCCTCCAGCCCATCCCCTTCGCCGACCCGCCTGTGACGCCCGCCTCCGGGCGATCGGCGCGCGTCGTGCTCCTGCTGCTCATCAACGAGCGTGGCATCGTCGATTCGGTGGCGATACTCGAGGCAAGGCCGCCGGGGGTCTTCGACGCGCACGCCCGGGCGGCATTCGCGAGCGTCCCGTACACCCCGGCGTTCAAGGACGGCAAGCCGGTCAAGAGCCAGAAAATTGTCGAGATCCTTTACGGCTCTTAGCGAGCCCGCGGCGGCGTACCGCCGATGGGCAGACGCTGCGGCTAACTACGCCGGCACCATGGCGTTCGTCGCCTTGGGACTCTGGTTCTACACGAAGGCGAGCGCGTACCACGTCGCCGAGCTGCACGCCGAGTTGAAGATCGCGCTTCCCTCCGGCCCGCTCGCCGTACGCACCGCGGACGTGCTGGTTTGGCTGGCGGCCGCCTACGCCATCATCCTCGTGCCCTACTATGCGCTGTTCAGCTCCTCCGCAAGCAGCGGGCGCATCGCGGCGCGGTGGCTGGTCGGCCAGTTCTTCTTCGACGAGCGGCCGGCATGGCGGCGCGAAGAGCAGCAGGCGGCGCTCGCGCTCGCGCTGAAGCTCTTCTTCGTTCCGCTCATGGTAAACGCGCTCATCGCCAACACCTCGGACGTCCTCGTCCACGCCAAGGGTTTCGCGTCGTGGGGCGATATGCGGCCGATGGCGCTCTTCGACGCGCATCTCTACCCGCTGCTCTTCAGCGCGTTGCTCCTTGTGGATGTGACCGTCTTCGCGATCGGCTACGTCGTGGAGCTGCCCGCGCTTCGGAACGAGATCCAGAGCGTGGACCCGACTGCGGCAGGATGGATCGTCTGCCTTGCCTGCTACCCACCGTTCAACCAGGCCTTCAGCGCGTTCTTCCCTTCCCGTGCCGTCGATTTTCCGCGGTTCAACGACGCCGCACTGCACGTCTCGGCCAATTGCGCAGGGCTCGTCGCGATGGCCGTCTACGCGTGGGCCTCGCTCGCGCTCGGCGCGCGGGCGAGCAATCTGACCAATCGCGGCATCGTCGCGAGCGGGCCGTACGCCTGGGTCAGGCATCCGGCGTATACGGCGAAGAACCTGGCGTGGTGGATAGGAGCCATGCCTGCCGTCGCTGCAGCGTTCAACCAGTCCTGGAGCGCTGGGCTCTGGTCGCTCGCCTGCGTCGCGGCCTGGACCGCGATCTATATCGCCCGCGCGCTCACCGAGGAGAGGCACCTCCTCATGCTGCCGAACGGCTATGCCGAGTACCAGCGCACCGTGCCGTTTCGATTCCTTCCCAAGATATGCTGAAAAACATTTCTCTTGCTTTCCTTGCCTTCATCCTCCTCGCGACGGGTGGAACCAGGGCCGCCGCACCGGTACCGCCGCCGGCGATTTATCACCACGGCCTTCCGGAAGACCGCGCGCCCCACAACGGCTGGGCCGCGTACGGTCACCTGACGCTGGACCTCGGGGGCGACCGGTACTATGTCTATGACCAGCGCCCGGGCGAGTTCTCGGCGACGGTCATCGATCGCGCCACGGAGACGATCAAGATCCGCGCCATAAGCATCGCCGGAGCGGGGCTCTTCTATTTCCCCGCCGAAGCGTCTCCGTGCGAGCCGGATGCGATCGAAAGGATGGGCCTCTACGCGGAGCTGCTGCTCTTCTACCTTTCCTCGGCGTTTCCCTCCGGGCCCGCCACGGTTGCCGGGGAGGCGAGCGCGGTCGTCGAGCGTCCGGTCCCGGAGCTGCACTTCATGCAGGGGCTCATGAAGCCCCGGGAAGGCGCGCGCACGGTCGTTACCGCGAGCCGCGAGACTGGCGATCGCATTCGCTACAAGCTGCGCGACGACCGAGATACGATCGAAGGCGCATGGGAGCCGCCCGCGCCGCGGCCCCTGATCCCGGACCACGAGCCGCTGCTCCATTGGCATACCTGCTGGGCCGGCACCTGGTCGAAGCGCTCCGATGGAGCGCCCGCCTTCGCGTCCCGGCTTCCGGGCGTCAAGCAGATGAGCTCGTTCGGCGACGTGCGGCGGGCAGTCGCCGAGTCCGCGAAGGGCAAGCAGAAATGAGCCTTTCCCGCGTCGGAGCTGCGCTGCTCCTCTTCGCCGCGGCGTCGGCATGGGCGGATGACTACCCCGACGAGCTCATTCGCGAGCAGCTCGAGCAGGCGACGCGGCGTATCGAGATCGATGTTTCGCGGCTCGAGCGGGGTACCGTGCTCTCGCGCGAGTATCTGGGCCGCCCAATACTCGTCTACCGCCGCACGGCCGCGG
>JAFAGU010000204.1 GCA_019237595.1 Betaproteobacteria bacterium
CATGGCACCGGGTATCTCGTGGCGGCGGCCGCTTGCCGCGCGCTGTCCGGTCGCCGCGAGTCCGCACGGCTCTCGCTCGCGCGCACGGCGACGCTGCTCGTGCAGCTCGGGCTGGATGGCGATCGCGCGATGCCCGCATTCGGCAAGCCGGACTTCCTTCTACCGGCCGAAACCGAATGGGGGCCGGTGCGGCAAGTGCCCGCCGCCGGACGCATCGACGGATTCGAAGTGAAATGGCGCACGCGCGCCGGGCCGCTCGGCCGCCACACGCCCCGCTGGGACTGACCGCTACTCGGGAAGCACGTCGCCAGCGTTCGTGACGAGCACGCGCTGGCCGATCTTTACCTCGCGCTTCCTGACTTCGCGGACCTGGATGCGGCCGTCGTCCATCCTCACCCGAACGAGGTAGGCGGCTTTCTGCCTCGCCTTCGAAGGCGACGAGGCGCCGGCCGAGGCCGAGGGCTCCTCCGCGGGCAGCCGCGTAATCGATTGCACGACGCCATAACCTGGGTAGTCGCGCTGCGCGGGCGGCGCCGCGATGGCGAGCGATGAAGAAAAGGCAGCGGCCAGCAGCAACATTCGTGTCATGAAGCGCCTCCTCGCCTCCTGTGACAGGCGGCGGCCACCGCGGTTCGCCGCCGCGACGTATCATTCGGCGCATGGGTGCCGCCGACGCCGTTTCGCTCACCAGGTCGCTCGTGCGCTTCGATACCATTAACCCGCCGGGACGCGAGCGCGACTGCGCGCGCTACGCGGGGGCGATGCTCGAAGAGTGGGGCTTCAAGGTCGACTATCACGAATACGAGGACACGCGCACGAGTGTCGTGGCGCGCCTCGGCGGCAGCGGAGCGAAGCCGCCGCTCTGCCTGACCGGCCACCTCGACGTCGTGCCGCTCGGCACGCGCAAGTGGACGAAGGATCCCTTCAGCGGCGAGACCGACGGCGACCGGCTCTTCGGCCGCGGCACTTCCGACATGAAGGCCGGCATCGCGGCGATCCTGCTCGCGGCGCGCAGCTTCGCCGGCAAGCTCTCCGGAAAGCCGGGCCTCGTGCTCGTCCTCACGGCGGCGGAAGAGGGCGGCTGCATCGGCTCGCAGCACCTCGTGCAGACGCAGCTCCTGGGCAAGGCCGGCGCCATGATCGTCGGCGAGCCCACCTCCAACTATCCGTGCGTCGGGCACAAGGGCTCGCTCAAGTTCTACGCGCGCTTTCGCGGGGTGTCGGCGCACGGCTCGATGCCGGAGCTCGGCGTGAACGCCATCTACAAGGCAGCGAAGGCCGTCGGCGCGCTGGAGGCCTTCGACTTCCAGGCGCCGCGCCATGCGGTGATGGGCGGGCCGACGATGAACGTCGGGACCTTCCAGGGCGGGCAGGGCGTGAACCTGGTGCCCGACGAAGCGAGCGTCGGCGTGGACATCCGCACGGTCCCCGGCATGGACCACGAGCGGCTGCTCGGGAGGCTGCGCGGCATGCTTGGAGACGAAGTGCAGCTGGACGTCTTCTCCAATATGAATGCGGTATGGACGCAGCCCGAGCAGGAATGGGTGCAGCGCGTCTTCGAGATCGCCGGCCGCCATCTCGGGGAAAAGCCCCAACCGAAGACCGCTCCCTACAACACCGACGCGGGAAACCTGCTTCGCGCGTACCGCGGCGCGCCGACCGTCGTGCTCGGCCCCGGCGAAGCGGCGCAGGCGCACCAGACCGACGAGTACGTCAGCATGGAGCGCATCCGCCAGTCGGTGGCGATCTACGAGGACTTGATCAAGGACTGGACGCGCGCCTAGCGCGAGGCCGGCGGCAGCAGTCGGCACAGCGCTGCAGTCTCAGTTTCCGCGAGGCGATTGCGGCGGCGGCTCGGTGCGCGGTCCGGCGTCCCGGGAATCCGAATCGGGCTTTCGCGACGTTCCGGTCGCGGCGCCCTGCGCCTCGAGGAGGCATTGCTCCTTCAGCGTCCCGGTGAGGTCGGCGCAACGCGATCCCGGATGGGCCTGCGGCGTCGTCGGTCCGCGGCCATTTTCGGGCGTGCCGCCCACCTCGCCGGGAAGGATGCCGCCCTTGATCGCTCCATCGCCGGGCCGTTCCCCATCCACCGATCCGGGCGGCGCGCTTCCGCGCACGTCGTCGCTTCGCGGCGCCTGCGCGAGAGCCGCCGTGGCCGAAAGGCAGAGGGAGCCCAGGAGGACCCATGCGGAATGCCGGAGCCGTTCCATGGGTTTCGCGGAGCAAGTTCCGGGCCCTCGCGCGGGACGCGGCTTTTGCCTTATAAGGGTGTTTTTGCGAGGTCGATCGTGACCGCCCAGCCCGGCTTCCGCATCCTTCCCCGAGTCGAGACCGACCGCGCGCTCGTCGCGCTCTTCGACGGGCTGCCCGCCTCCAACATCAGCGACAACATGAACCGCATGGCGGGCACCGCGGGCCTGCAGCCCTACCACCGGCCCGGCGTGCCATTGCGCGGCGTCGCGCTGACCGTTCACGTGCGTGCCGGCGACAACCTCATGATCCACCACGCGCTGCAGCTCGTGCGGGCCGGCGACGTGCTCGTCGTCGACGGCGAGGGATGCATCGATCGCGCCCTGATCGGCGAGATCATGAAGAACGTGGCGAAGATGCGCGGCGCGGCCGGCGCGGTGATCGACGGCGCGATCCGCGACGTTGCCTCCTTCAGGGAGGACGATTTTCCCTGCTACGCGCGCGCCGTTTGCCACCGCGGGCCCTACAAGGACGGGCCGGGCGAAATCAACGTCCCGGTGAGCGTGGGCGGCATGCTCGTGCACCCGGGCGACATCATGATCGGCGACGACGACGGCGTGCTCGCCATCCGCCCGGGCGAGGCGCGTGCGGTCGCCGAGGCGACCCGCAAGAAGGCGGCGGCGGAGGCGGCGACGCTCGCTTCCATCGCGAAACGCCAGTACGACGATTCGTGGATCGAGAAGGCGCTGAAGGCGAAGGGGCTTTGAACCGCCGGCGCGTGGTGCGCTTCGACGTCTGGCTCGACCCGGCGTTCGACGCGCGCCTCTCGCGCGAGCCCGGCATCGAGCTCTCGGTGGTCCCGCTCCAATCCGCCCCGGAGCAGGCGCTCGAGAAGCTCGCGAGCGCCGCGATCTACCACGTCTCTGCTGCGAAAGACGAGCTTCCCAGGCGCTGGTGGGTGAACGCGGAGCTCCTGCGCGGCTGCCCGCAGCTCCTGTGCGCATCCTCCTACGGCGCCGGTTACGACACGATCGACGTTCCGGCGTGCACTTCGGCCGGCGTGGCGGTTGTGAACCAGGCTGGTGCCAACGCGCATTCCGTCGCCGAGCAGACGATCGCTTTCATCCTTGCGCTCTCGCGTCGCATCGTCGAAGGCGACCGGCGCCTGCGCCGCAGCCGCGGCTTCGCGCGGGAGGAGGTGATGGGCCGCGAGATCCGCGGGCGCTCGCTCGGGCTCGTCGGCATCGGCCACTGCGGCAGCGCCGTCGCGCGCGTTGCGCGCGTTTTCGGCATGCGCGTGCTGGCATTCGATCCCTACCTCGACAAGGACGAGGTGCGGCGCCGCGGCGCTGAAGCCGTCTCGTTCGAGGAGCTCCTTGCCGGCGCGGACTTCGTGTCCCTGCACTGCCCGCGCAACGCCGAGACGGCCGGGATGATGGACGGGCGCGCATTCGCGCGCATGAAGCGGGGCGCGTACTTCATCAGCACGGCGCGAGGAGGAATCCATGACGAAGCGGCGCTGGCCGCCGCGCTCGAGGCCGGGCACCTCGCCGGCGCGGCGCTCGATGTCTGGGCCGAGGAACCGCCGCCGCTTTCGCACCCGCTGCTCGCGCGGGACGACGTCATCGCCACGTTCCATACGGCGGGCGTCTCCCACGAGTCGCGGCGCGAGATGGCCTCGATGGGCGCCGAGCAGATCGCCGGGTTGCTTCGCGGCGAGCGGCCGCGCAATCTCGTCAATCCTGAAGTCTGGCCGAGGATCCAGCGAAGGCTATGAAGCGGCTGGTTCTTTTTCTCCTCTCGCTCGCATGCGCGTGCGCGCGCGCGCAGCCGGTCGTCCACATCGTCGTGCCGTTCGGGCCGGCGGGCGTCCAGGACGTGCTCGCGCGGCTGATCGCGCCGGACCTCGGCGCGCAGCTCGGCCGCAACGTCATCGTCGAGAACCGCCCGGGCGCCGGCGGCACGATCGGCACCGGATCGGTGGCGAAGGCGCCGCCGGACGGGCAGACGCTCGTCCTTGCCGCCGCGAGCCACACGATCGCGGGCTCGCTCTACGCGAAGCTGCCCTACCACCCGCTCGAGGACTTCACCCCCGTCGCGCACATCGGGACCGTCGACTACGTGGCGATGATGAGCTCGACCGTGCCGGCGAAGGACGTCGCCGAGTTCATCGAGCTCGCGAAGAAGAATCCGGGCAAGTACAACTATGCTTCCGCAGGCAACGGCAGCGCGACCCACCTCGGCGCCGCCTACTTCGCGAGCCTCGCGGGGATCGACATGGTGCATATCCCGCTCAAGGCGACCGGCGAGGCAGTAAACGAGGTGCTCGCCGGGCGCTCGCACTTCGTCGTCGCCGCGAACA
>JAFAGU010000231.1 GCA_019237595.1 Betaproteobacteria bacterium
CGAGGCCCTTCGCCGCCTGGTAGCGGTCGAAATCGCGCACGAGAGCCTGCGCGAGGCGCGTGTTGGGCGTAACGACGGTGATGCCGGGCCCCTCTGCGAGACGCGCGAGGAGCTGCGCCTTGTCCAACGGGCCGCCTATTTCCGGACGAGCGCCTCGATGCGCGCGACCAGCTCCGCTACGGGAGCGTTCTTGGCGATCGCCGGCCGGCCGCCGATGTCGCCGCGCGTCGCCTTGAGGTCGGAAGCCGAGACGAGGCCGGTGAGGAAGAGCATCGGGATCGTGCGCGTATCCTCGTCGTCGTAGAGCGCCGCCGAGACGTCGCCGCCGTCCATCTCGGGCATGTCGACGTCGCAGATGATGAGGTCGGGACGGTGCTGCCGGGCGAGCGCGCCCACGTTGTCGGCGGCGTTGGTGGTGACGAGGTCGTACTTCGCGCCGAGCTTCGCCTGCATGAAGTCGAGCACCGCCTCGTCGTCGTCCGCGAGCAGGATCTTTCGCCGGGTCATCGCTTCTCCTTGAACCGAACTCTAACGGAATCGAGGTGCGCCCGCACCGCCGCGGCGCGGCGCTCGAGGTCGGCCAGGTCGGCTTCGGGCGCGTCGCGCTCGAGCGCGCGGCACTGCGCCGCCGCCCAGCCGAAGCCGTAGAGCGAGAAGCTCCCGGCGAGCTTGTGCGCGAGGCGCCTGAAAGCCGGCCGGTCGCCCTTCGCGAGCGTCTCCGGCATCTCGCCGAGCATGGCCCTGCGCGTGGCGAGGAACCCGTCCAGCGTGTCCTCGAGGTCCGGATCGAGGAGGATCGCGTCAGCCTCGCTGGTGTGTTTGATCTCTGAAGGTTCAGTTTTAGAACTTTCTCGAGAAAAAGCCCGGACCCCACCCAAAATTCGCCATAGGACATCGCGAGGCGCGGGCTTGGTGAGGTACTCGTCGCAGCCGGCGGCGAGCGCCTTGTCGATGATCGCCTGCTCGTCGTTCGACGAGATGGCGACGATCTTGAGGGGCTTGCGGCCCTGGCGCTCGAGGAGGCGCAGGCCGCGGGCCGCCTCGTAGCCGTCCATCACCGGCATCTCGAGGTCGAGGAGCACGATGTCGGGCCAGTCGGCCTCGGCGGCCTCGAGCGCGGCGCGGCCGTTCACCGCCATCGTCACCGTGAGCGGTGGCGTCGGGAGCGTGCGGCGCAGGACGAGGCGGTTGAACTCGTCGTCGTCCACCACGAGCACCTTGAGCGCCGGGAGCGCCTCGCGCGCCTCGGCGACCGCGGTGGCGCGGGCGTTGTCGGCGACCGGCACGTGCGCGGCGGTGGGCTCGCCCGCCTTGAGGCGCACGGTCAACGTCGTGCCCTCCGCCTCGGAGGTGTGGAGCGTGAGCTCGCCCTGCTGCACGTGCGCCATCAGGCGCGCCGAATAGGTGCCGAGCCCGAGGCCCGCGCTCTTGCCGGAGGTCGCGTATTTCTGGAAGAAGCGCGGGCGGATTTCCTCCGGCACCGCGCCCAAGTTGTGCACGTCGACGACTACGTGGTCCTCGTCCTTGCGCAGCGACAGCGACACGGTGCTGCCCTCGGGCGCTGCCTCGATGGCGTTCTTGGTGAGGTTCGCGAGCATCGAGTAGCAGAGGAGCTCGTCCGCCGCCGCGACGATGGGGTTCGACGCGGCGGATGCATTGTTCGCTCGCACGCGCACGTCGACGTTCTTGGAGGCCGCCTGGCTCTCGAGGTCCGCGGCGACCTTGCGCGCGACCTCGGCAAGGTCGATCGATTGCGGGTGGAACTGGTAGGTGCCGCTCTCCATCCGGAAGAGGTCGAGCGAGAGGTTCACCATGTTGAGGATGCGGTAGCCCGCGCGCTCGATCGTGCCGAGGAGCTCGGCGTCGTCGCGCGTGAGGCGCGAGCTCTCGCGCAGCATGCGCGACATGGCGATCACGCTGTTGAGCGGCGTCTTCAGGTCGTGGCGCGACATGCGCTCGACCTCCTCGCGCAGGCGCACGCTCGCGCGCAGCGCTTCCTCCTGCTCGCGCCGCTCGGTGATGTCGGCGGTCGCGGCGATCCAGCGCGTGACGAAGCCCTTTTCGTTCCGCACCGCGATGCCGCTCACCTCGACCCAGACGTAGCTCCCGTCCTGGCGCCGCAGCCGGTATTCCTCCGGCGAATAGAACTCGCCGCTCTTCCCCTCGGGCCCCTTGCCGAGGATGAAGGCGCGCCAGCGGTTGGTGATGCGCTCGCGGTCCTCCGGGTGGATGAGGACCTTGAAGTAGTCCGGCCAGCCCGAGGTGTCGGCGTCGGGCGCGTAGCCGAGGATCTCGCGGAAGCGCGGCGAGTAGTAGGTGGCGTGCGTGTGCCCGTCCCAGTCGACGATGCCGACGCGCGTGGCGCTCACCACGCTCTGCAGCCGCTGCCGCTCGAAGTACAGCTGCTGCTCGATGGCGCGGCGCTCGGTGACGTCCAGGCCCGCCGAAAGCACGCCGGTCGGCCGTCCCGCGGCGTCGGACACCACGCGGCGCGTGATGAGGTAGTGCCGGCCGAGCCGCTCGACGGAGGTGGGCTCGACCAGCCCGTCCGCGCCGCGCTCGAGGATCTCGCGATCGAGCGCCTCGATGGTGTCGGCGTCGGCGACGTGCGAGGCATCGGCCTTCCAGCCCGGGAACTCGCGCCGGCGCCGGCCGAGCGCATCTTCGCGCTTCACGCCGAAGTAGCGCTCCCAGGTGCGGTTGACGAGCACGTAGCGGCCCTCGAGGTCGCGCATCGCCACCGAGATCGGCAGCGCCTCGACGAGCTCGGAGATGAACTTCGCGCGGTCGGCGAGCTGCGCCTCGATGTCCTTGAGATGCGTGATGTCGGTGTTCGTGCCGATGAGGCCCGCGACCGTGCCGTCGCCGCGCCGCAGCACCGCCTTCCTCACGATTACCCACTGCGGCTTCCCGTCCGGGCCGGTGCGCATGGACTCCACCTCGCTCGTGCCCTCCCCCTGCGAGAGCAGGCGCATGTCCTCCGCGTGGTAGCGCTCGGATTCCTGCTCCGGGAAGATCTCGCGCACCGTGCGGCCGATCGACTCGGCGCGCGTGGTGCCCACCATCTTCAGCCAGGCGTCGTTCACCTGCATGTAGCGGCCCTGCGTGTCCTTGAGGTACACCGGGCTCGGGTTCCCGTCGAAGAGCGCGCTCGTGAGCGCGAGCTGGTCGCGCAGCTTCTCCTCCTGCTCGCGGAAGCGCGTGATGTCGATGAACGAGGTGATGAAGCGCTTCGTGCGGCCGTCGGCGTCGGTCTCCGCCACGCCTTCGGCGTGCACCCAAACGTAGGTGCCGTCGGCGCGGCGGAGCCGGTACTCCATCGGCTGGCCCGGATCGATGACGAGCCCGGGCGCGTCGCGGCGGCGGATCATCGCCTTGAAGTTCTCCCGCATCGTCTCGCGCTCCTCCGGATGCATGAGCTCGAAGATGCTCGGCCAGGCGCTGCTGTCCGCGTCCGGCGGATAGCCGAGCATTTCCTTGAAGCGCTCCGAGTACTTCACGACGTCGCGCTTCGCGTCCCAGTCGCTGAAGCCGGCCTTCGTGGACCGCACGAGCAGCGCGAGGCGCTCGCGTTCCAGCGCCAGCTGGTCCTGGAGCGCTTCGACGTTGAGCGCGCGCGAGAAGCGCCGCGCGAGCACCGCCGCCGGCGCGACGAGCAGCGCGACCGTGCCGATCGGCGCGAGCGCGTAGCGCAGCGGCGTGTTCGTGCTGAGGAGGTCGAGCATGATCACCGGATAGAAGCCGACCATTCCCAGCAGCAGGAGCGCCCACGGCGAGCGCTGGCGCCATGCCGCAAGCGCCAGGACGCCCGCCATCCACAACGATGCCGCAATGG
>JAFAGU010000323.1 GCA_019237595.1 Betaproteobacteria bacterium
GAGAAAGCGACCACCGCCGCCGCGAGGCCAGGCGTCTTCACCGACTCGAGCGCAACAGTCCCGCCCTGCGAATAGCCGATGAGCACGGTGCGGCCCGCCGGCACGCCGAAGTTGGTCTGCTCGCGCCGCACGAGGTCCTCGACGTCGGGCAGCACGGCTGCGACGCGCTCGCGATGGTTGTCCACGTTGAGGCCCAGCGTCGGGTACCAATCCTGCGCCCCCGAGCCGCGCGCGCCGGGGTCGAAGCCGCTCGGCACCACGAGCGCGGCGCTCGGGAACCGGGCCTGGAACTTGAATGCGATCGGGATCATCGACTGCGCCGTCGCCCCGCAGCCGTGCAGGAAGACGAAAAGCCGGCTCGGACGACGCTCCCGGCCTGACTCGCTCGCGCACGGACCGAAGCGGAAGACCCGGCCGGAGGACATGCGACGGATTGTTAACCCGCAATGACCGTTCTGTAAACTGGTTTGCATTCCCCTTCAGGTGATTTCATGGACGACCGGCGCAACGAAAAGCGGCGAACTAGGCGCTTTCTAAGGGCTTTCTGGAACCTCGCGAAGCCCTATTGGACCTCGAAGCAGCGCGGCACCGGGGTCATCCTCCTCGCCACGGTCGTGGGCCTGTCGCTCGCGATGGTATGGATGGAGGTGCAGTTCAACGGCTGGAACCGCGACTTCTACAACACGTTCGAGAATCGCGACCAGGCGGAATTCTTCCGCCAGCTCGGCATGTTCACGGTGCTCGCCGTCACGTACATCATCATCTTCGTCTACCGCGTCTACTTCCAGCAGATGCTCCAGATCGAATGGCGCACCTGGCTCACCGAGCGCTTCCTCGGCCGATGGATGGATGAGCAGGCGCACTATCGCATCCAGGTGCTCGCCGCCGCCTCGGAGACGCACGTGCCGGGCGTGGACAACCCGGACCAGCGGATCGCCGACGACCTGCGCATCTTCGTCGACTACACGCTGTCGCTCTCCCTCGGGCTGCTGTCCGCCGTGGTGACCCTCTTTTCCTTCCTCTTCATCCTGTGGACGCTCTCGGGCCCCCTCGAGGTCGGTGGCATCACGATCCCGGGATACATGGTCTGGGTCGCCGTCGTCTACGCGATCGCCGGGAGCTGGCTCACGCACGTGATCGGGCGGCCCCTCATCGGCCTCGATTTCAACCAGCAGCGCTACGAGGCGGACTTCCGCTTCTCGCTCGTGCGCCTGCGCGAGAACAGCGAAGGCGTCGCGCTCTACCGCGGCGAGGGCCCGGAGCTCGCCGGGTTCAAGCAGCGCTTCGGCGCGGTGATCGGCAACTGGTGGTCGCTCATGAAGAAGCGCAAGCAGCTTGGCTGGTTCACCTCGTTCTACGGCCAGCTCGCGATCATCTTTCCGTATGTCGTCGTCTCGCCGCGCTTCTTCGCCGGCCAGATGCCGCTGGGCGGCATCTTCCAGACCGCCTCGGCGTTCGGCCAGGTGCAGGGCGCTCTCTCGTGGTTCATCAACGCCTACACGGATTTCGCCACGTGGAAGGCGACCGTCGATCGTCTGGTCGGTTTCTCCGAGGTGCTCGAGCGCGTGGCCGAGGAAGCGCGGAGCGTGCAGGGCGAGCGCGCCGAAGGCGGCGCGCCTGGCCTCGCCGCGGAGCATCTCTCGCTCGAGCTGCCAGGGGGCCGCTCGCTTCTTTCGGATGCGTCGGTAGCGCTCCAGCCGCACGACGACACGCTCGTGACGGGTCCTTCCGGCGCCGGCAAGTCGACGCTCTTTCGCGCGCTCGCCGGCATCTGGCCGTACTGGAAAGGCCGCATCCAGCTTCCGAAAGGGGCGCGGCTTCTCTTCCTGCCGCAGAAGCCTTACCTGCCGATCGGCACGCTGAAGCACGCGGCCGCCTACCCCGCCGAAAGCGAGCGCTTCGGCGACGGTGAGGTCGCGCAGGCGCTCGCCGACGTCGGCCTCGAGCAGCTCGCGGGCGAACTGGAACGGAGCGACAACTGGGCGCAGGTGCTCTCCGGCGGCGAGCAGCAGCGCCTCGCATTTGCGCGCGCGCTCCTCATCAAGCCGGATTGGCTCTTCCTCGACGAAGCGACCGCGTCGCTTCCCGAAGAGGATCAGGCGGCGCTCTACCGCCTCCTGAAGGAACGGTTGCCCGGAACGACGCTCGTCTCCATCGGCCACCGCGCGAGCCTCGAGGCATTCCACAAGCGAAGGCTGGCCTGGCGGCCGGGCCCCTCGGCGAGCCTCACGCCGGCGTGACGCTCAGCCTTTCGCGCCCAGCACGATGCAGGTCGTGGTCGCGTGCGCGTAGAGCTTGCCTAGGGCGTCCTCGAGCCGGCCCTCCGCGGTCGCGATGCGGCTTCCGAGGTGCAGCAGCTTGCCGATCGCTCGCAAGCG
>JAFAGU010000392.1 GCA_019237595.1 Betaproteobacteria bacterium
AGGCCGTGTCGCCGGCGCCGCCGCAGATGTACCACTGGGCCGAGCCCGGGCTGGGGCAGGAGCTCGCGCGCATGGTGAACGAGCGCCTCGCGGAAATCGTCGCGCAGCATCCGGATCGCTTCGTGGCCCTGGGTTCCGTGCCGCTCCAGGACGCGAGCCTGGCCGTTTCCGAGTTGACGTTCCTGATGAAGAACCTGGGCTTCCGGGGCGTGGAGATCGGGGGAAGCGTCAACGGCAAGAACCTGACCGATCCTTCGTTGGGCCTGGAAAAGTTCTTCGCGAAGTGCGAGGAGCTCGGCGCGGTCGTCTTCATCCACCCCGGCGGCTACTCGAACGCCGAGCGCCTGACCGAGCACTACTTCAACAACGTGATCGGCAACCCGCTCGAGACTACGGTGGCGGTGAGCTACCTCATCTTCGACGGCGTGATGGACCGGCATCCGAAGCTGAAGGTCGTGCTTCCGCACGGCGGCGGCTACCTCGCCCACTATTGGGCGCGCATGGACCACGGCTGGCGTGCGCGCCCGGACTGCCGCACCGTGATCAAGAAGAAGCCGTCGAGCTACCTGGAGAAGTTCTACTTCGACACCATCACCTTCGATCCGGGGATGCTGCGCCACCTGATCGACCGCTTCGGCGCCGACCACGTGCTGCTCGGCACCGACTATCCCTTCGACATGGGGGTCGAGGATCCGGTGGGCTTCATCGCCAAGACACCGCGCCTCACCGCTGCGGAACGGGTCGCGATCGAGGGCGGCAACGCCGCCAGACTATTGAAGATTGACTACAATAAGTTCACAAGGAGGAGGTCATGAGGAAAGCGCTTTCTTTCGTCGCGGGGCTGCTGCTTGCCGGCTTTGCCGCGCTTGCGTCCGCGCAAGGCAACCCGATCAAGATCGGCATGAGCATGCCGCAGACCGGCTCGCTCGGCGCCGGCGGCCAGGCCGCGCTGCTGGCCATCCGGATGTGGGTCGAGGACGTGAACGCCAAGGGCGGGCTCCTCAACCGCAAGGTCGAGCTCGTGGTCTACGACGACCAGACGAACCCGGCGAACACCCCGGGGATCTATACCAAGCTGCTCGACGTCGACAAGGTCGACCTGTTGTTCGCGCCCTATGGAACGGTGCCCACGGCGCCGATCATGCCGCTCGTCAAGCAGCGGGGGCTCCTCCTCATGGGGAATTTCTCGTTCCAGGTGAACCACACCGTCAAGCACGACATGTGGTTCAACAACGCTCCCTGGACCGACGCCTCGAGCTGGTTCGACGGGTGGATCACCATCGGCAAGCGCGTGGGCGGAAAGACGATCGCGTTCCTCGCCGCTGACCAGGAGTTCGCCCAGAACCTGGCGAACGGCGCCCGCGAGCTCGCGAAGAAGGCCGGGCTCCAGACCGTCTTCGACCAGAACTACCCCCCGACGACCACGGACTTCTCGTCGCTCGTGCGCGCGATCCGGCAGACGAACGCGGACCTCGTCTTCATTGCCTCCTACCCGAACGACTCGGTGGCGATCATCCGCTCGGTCAACGAGATCGGCATCGGCTCGAACGTGAAGCTCTTCGGCGGCGGCATGGTCGGCCTGCAGTTCACGCCCAACATGGTCAACCTCGGCAGCCTGCTGAACGGCGTCGTCAACTACAACTCCTACGTGCCCGGCCTCAAGTATCCGGGCATCGACGAGTTCCTGAAGCGCTATGCGCAGAAGGCGGCCGAAGCGAAGGTCGACCCGCTGGGCTTCTACCTTCCGCCGTTCAACTACGCGATGGGGCAGATGGTCGAGCAGGCGGTGAACGGCACCAAGAGCCTCGACCAGAAGAAGCTCGCCGAGTACCTGCACACCCACGAGATGCAGACCATCGTCGGGCCGATCCGCTATGGCCCCGACGGCGAATGGGCCAACCCGCGCGTCATCCAGGCGCAGTTCCAGGACGTCGCGGACAAGAACATGGACCAGTTCCGCCAGCCCGGCAAGCAGGTGATCCTGTGGCCCGAGCAGTACAAGAACGGCAACGCCATCGTCCCGTTCGACAAGGCGCGCAAATAAGCTCCCACCCGGAAGGAAGGCGCGGCTCGACCGCGCCTTTTTTTTGACATGTTCTCGCTCGACCTCCTCTTCGAGGCGCTGATCTTCGGCGTGCTGCTCGGCTGCTTCTACGCCGCGGTCAGCATCGGGCTCTCGGTGTCCTTCGGCCTGCTGGACGTGCCGCACGTCGCGCACCCGGCGATCATGGTGCTCGGGTCCTACTGCACGTGGCTGCTCGCCACGCGCTCCAGCCTCGACCCGCTGCTCGCGGGCGTGTTGCTCATGCCCGCCTTTTTTCTCGTCGGCGTGCTCGTCTATCGGTTCTACTACGAGACGTTCGAGCGCCGCGGAAGCGACGCGGCCGTGCGCGGGCTCGCGTTCTTCTTCGGCCTTGCGTTCATCATCGAGGTCGGGCTGATCCTCTTCTTCGGCGTCGACCAGCGCTCGGTCGAGGCGTCCTACATCGGGAAGAGCTTCCGCTTCGGCGACTACCGCATCCCGATGCGCATGCTGGTCGCTTTCGCGGTCGCGTTGCTCCTGACCTTCTTCCTGTCGCTCTATCTTTCCAGGACCTTTGTCGGCAGGGCGATCAAGGCAGTGGCGCAGGACGAGCCTGCGTTGCGCCTGATGGGCGCGAATCCCGTGCGCATCAAGCAATGGGCCTTCGGCATCGCCACCGGCGTATCCGCGCTCGCGGGGGCGATGCTCGTCATCGTGAGCCCGGTCGAGCCCGCCATGGACCGGGTCTACATCGGCCGTACGTTCTGCGTCGTGGTGCTCGCCGGCCTGGGCAGCATGACCGGCACGCTCGCCGCCGGGCTCATCCTCGGCATCGCCGAGTCCGTGGTGATGATGCTGTTCGGAGCTTCCTGGGCGCCGGCGGTGGCTTTCGGGCTCCTCCTCGTGGTGCTCGGCCTCCGGCCGCAGGGGCTGTTCGGAAGATGAGTGGAAGATGAGCCGAAGATGAGCGCCCGATGAAATTCTGGATCGGTGCGGCCCTTGCCCTGGCGATCGGTGTCGGGCTCCCCCTTCTGCCGGTTAACGAGTACGTCTTCTATGCCGGCTACGTCGTCCTCACGTACGTCGTGCTCGCCACGGCATGGAACATCCTGGGCGGCTACGCGGGCTATGTGAACTTCGGACCGCCGGCGTTCTTCGGCATCGGCGCCTATGCGGCAGTCGTGCTCTTCAAGTGGCTCGGGGCGCCGCTCGGGGTGCAGATCGCCGGGGCCGCCTTCATGGGCGGGGCGATGGGCTTCGGCGTCGGCCTTCTCACGCTTCGGCTGAGGGGCATCTTTTTCGCCATCGCGACCGTGGCGATCATCTTCATCATGGAAACGCTCATGGTGAACTGGCGCTACGTCGGCGGCGCCACGGGGCTGCAGCTCCTGCGCCCGCAGGTCGAGCTCTACGCGAGCTACACCCGCATGCTTTTCGCCGTCATCGCCGTGATGGCGGTCGCCTCCGTCGCCATCGCGCGCTACGTGCAGGAGTCCTGGATAGGCCGGGGCCTTCGCGCGCTGCGCGACAGCGAGGAGGCCGCCGAAGGCTGCGGCGTGCCGACGCTCAGGCTCAAGCTCGTCGCCTGCACGCTCTCGGGCGCGCTCATGGGCGCGGCCGGCGCGCCGATGCCCATGTACCTAAGCTTCATCGAGCCGGCGTCGACCTTCAACCTCGCGTACACGATCGGCTCGCTCGGCAGCGCCATCATCGGCGGCATGTCGCACTGGGCGGGGCCGATCGTCGGCGCCATCCTGCTCGGCTCGCTGCAGCAGATCATCACGGTGACGATCTCGAACGAGATGAACGTGCTCGTGGTCGGCGTGCTCCTCGTGGTCTTCGTGGTCGCGGCGCCCGAGGGCATCCTGGGGCTCTTCAGGAAGGTGCTCGGAAGAACCTCCAAATGAGCGAGCTCCTCGAGATCAATTCGCTATCCAAGAGCTTCGGAGGCTTCGCCGCGCTCACCGACGTGACGCTCGCGATCGCCGAAGGCGAGCGCTTCGGGCTCATCGGGCCGAACGGCTCCGGGAAAACGACGCTCATCAATTGCGTCTCGGGGATGCTGAGGAACGAAGCCGGGTCGATCCGCTTCTCGGGCGAGGAGGTGCGCCGGCTGCCCGCCTACCAGCGCACGCGCCGCGGCATCGCCCGCAGCTTCCAGATCCCGCGGCCCTTCAGGAGCATGACGGTGCTCGAGAACCTGCTCGTGCCGTACCAGTATGTCGGCCACCTCCGCGATGACGAGGCGCGCGCCCAGGCCCTCGAGGTGCTGAGGGACCTGGGCCTCTCCCAGAAGGCCGAAGCGCTTTCGAGCACGCTCTCCCAGGTCGAGCTCCGCAAGCTCGAGCTCGCGCGAGCCATGGCGGCGCGGCCGAAGCTCCTCATCTCCGACGAGGCGATGGCCGGGCTGTCGGGCTCGGAGGTCGACGAGGTGCTCAAGATCCTCTTCGACCTGAACGCGAAGGGCATCACCGTGATCATGATCGAGCACATCATGCAGGCGGTGATGCGCTTCTCGCAGCGCGTGGTGTGCCTCGATGCCGGCCGCATCATCTGCGAAGGCGCGCCGGAGTCGATCGTGAAGGAGCCCGAGGTGCAGAGGGCCTACCTTGGCGCTTAGCCTCGAGATCCGCGGCCTCGACGCCGGCTACGGCGCGGTGCGCGCGCTCCACGGCGTCTCGCTCTCCATCGGCGAGAAGGAGACCGTGGCGCTCCTCGGCACGAATGGCAACGGCAAGAGCACGCTCATGAAGTGCGTCATGGGCATGGTGCGCCCGAGCCGCGGCGACATCGTGCTGAACCTCGACGGCCAGGCGTTCGACCTGAAGACGCTCTCGACCGAGGCGATCGTCGACCTCGGCGTGGCCATGGTGCCGGAGGGCCGGCGGCTCTTCCCGCGGCTCACGGTGGAGGAGAACCTGCTCCTCGGCGCCTACCGGCGCGCCTCGCGGCGCCAGCTCGGGCGGAACCTCGAGTTCTGCTACGAGGCCTTCCCCGTCCTGAAGGAGCGCCGCCGCCAGCTCGCGGGCTCGATGTCCGGCGGACAGCAGCAGATGCTCGCCATCGCGCGCGCCCTCATGTCCGCGCCGAAGCTCCTGCTCGTGGACGAGCCGTCGGTCGGCCTCGCGCCGATCCTCGTCTCCCACACGATCACGAAGATCAAGGAGCTGAAGGAGGAATACGGCCTCACGGTGCTGATGGCCGAGCAGAACTTCCACCAGGCGATCCGCATCGCCGACCGCGGCTCGATCATCGTGCACGGCGAGATCGTGTTCTCGGGCACCGTGTCGGAGCTCGAGAAGAACGAGCTCGTGAAGAGCTACTACCTCGGCACATGAGCCGCTTCTCGCCGCGCGAGCTCCACGTCGGCATGTACGGCGCGGTCATGGGCCTCGCCGGCCTCGGCCTCACTTCGCGCGCCGCGGCGCCGCTCTTTCCCGGCGTCTTCCGCGCCCCCGCCTACTTTACGGAGCTGTGGGTTCTTCTCGGGATCTTAGCCTCGCTGGTGCTGTCTGTTTTGTATTTATTGAAATTATTTCTATATAAAAAAGAAGTCGTCGAAGACTTCACCAATCCCGCGCTCCTGGGTTTCTGCGGCGCGTTCCCGGTCGGGCTATCGCTCGTGGCGGGCGGGCTCGCGCCGTACGTGCCCGAGTTCGCGGGCGCGCTCTGGTGGATCGCCTGTGCGGTGCTCTTCGCCTTCCAGCTCTGGGGCATCGGGCGCTGGCTGCAGGGCAGGGTGGAGCTCGCGAAGCTGAACGCCGGCTGGCTGATCCTGATGGTCGGCGGGATCGTCGTCCCGGGTCCCGGCATCGCGCTCGGGCATGGCGAGGCGTCGCGCTTCTTCTTCGGCTTCTCTGCCTGCGCAGCGCTCGTCCTCGTGCCGCTCCTCTTCGCGCGCGCCGCGCTCGCGGCGCCGCTGCCGGAGGCGCTGCGGCCGAGCTGGTTCATCCTGCTCGTGCCGCCCTCGCTCATCTACGCGAACGGCCTCGCGCTCTTCCGCCTCGAGGCGCTGGAGGCGCTCTATCCGGCCGCGCTCGTGCTCGC
>JAFAGU010000057.1 GCA_019237595.1 Betaproteobacteria bacterium
GAAGGCGACGCTCTCGCTCTACTGCCAGGGACTCAACCAGTCTGCGAGCGGCACCGCCAAGAACGCCGCGCTCGTGAACCTGCACCTTGCGACGGGCCAGATCGGCCGCGCAGGCGCCGGGCCGCTCAGCCTCACCGGGCAGCCGAACGCGATGGGCGGCCGCGAGGTCGGCGGCATGGCGAATCTCCTCTCGGCGCATCGCGACCTCGCGAATCCCGGCCACCGCGCCGAGGTGGCGAAGCTCTGGGGCATCGAGTCCGTGCCGGAGCGGCCGGGGAGGACCGCGGTCGAAATGTTCGAGGCGATCCGCGCTGGCGAGATCAAGGCCCTCTGGATCGCCTGCACGAATCCCGCGCAATCGCTTCCGGATCAAAAGCTCGTGCATGAGGCGCTCGAGCGTGCCGAGTTGGTCGTGGTGCAGGACGCGTACCGGAATACCGAGACGACTCGCTACGCGCACGTCCTCCTTCCCGCCGCGGGCTGGGGCGAGAAGGAGGGGACCATGACGAACTCCGAGCGCCGCATCTCGCGCGTGCGCAAGGCCGTGCCGCCGCCCGGCGAGGCGAGGGCCGACTGGGACATCGCCTGCGCATTCGGGGCAAAGCTATCGGTTTTTCTCGGAAGGAAGAACATCCTTCCCTATCGGGAAGCGGAGGAGATTTTCAACGAGCACCGGGAGTCCACGCGAGGGCGGGACCTGGACATCACTGGGCTCTCCTATGCGCTTCTCGACGTCAAGGGAGCCCAGCAATGGCCGTTTCCGGAAGGCGCGCACGCGGGCCGCAAGCGCTTGTACGAGGACGGTGTGTTTCCCACGGCTACGAGCCGTGCGCGCTTCGTCGCCACGGCGCACGCTCCGGTGGCGGAGGAGGTGAGCGACGCTTACCCGCTTCGCCTAAATACCGGCCGGCTGCGCGACCAGTGGCATACGTTGAGCCGCACCGGCACGGTCGCGCGCCTCTTCACGCACGATCCGGAGCCGCGCGCGTTCTTCCATCCGAAGGATCTCGCCCGCTTGGGGATCGGCGCGGGCGAGCTCGTGAAGCTGCGCTCGCGGCGCGGGGAAGCGATCGCGATTGCCGCGGCCGACGAAGACCTCCTCCGCGGCAATGTCTTCCTTCCCATGCACTGGGGCGCGCGGTTCCTCGGCGGCGCCGGAAGCCTGGGCGTGAACGCGCTCACCGTTGGGGCGCTCGATCCGGTATCGCGGCAGCCGGAGCTCAAGCACTGCGCCGTCGCGGTCGAGCGCGCCGGGCTTCCTTGGCGCCTCGCGGCCTTCGGCATGGGCCGCGGCGCCGCATCCGTTTTCGACGCGCTCGAGCCCGTGATCGCGTCGGTTCCGTTCGCAGTGCGCACGCTCGCCGGCATTTCGGAGCCCGGCGTGCGGCTCCTCGTCGCGGCGACGGAGCCGCTCAGCCCGTCGCTTCTGCGCTGCATCGACGCGGCCTTCGGCCTCGATGGGCCGGACGCCGTGCGCTACGACGGCGAGGCGCATTGCGTCGGGTTCGAGGGCGACCTCGTGCGCGCGGCGCGGCTTTCCGGAACGCTCGCGGCGGAGCGCTGGCTATTCGACCTCTGGCAGCGCGCGGTTCCTTCGCCGGCGCTGCGGCGGCTTTCATCCCTTCCCGAGGGGGCCGGCCCGGACATCGGCCGCGTCATATGCTCGTGCTACCAGGTCGGCGAGGCGGAGATCGATGCGGTGATTGCGCATTCGCCGACACTCGAAGCGCTGAAGGCGCGGCTGCGCTGCGGGACGAGCTGCGGCTCCTGCCTCCCGGAGCTCCGCAGGAAGCTGCCGGTGCATCGCGCCGAGGCGGTGCACACGCGCAGTGCGCAAGCCGGCTAGAAGAACCGCGCCGCGGCTGGCCCCGCGCATGGCATGGAGCTTGCGATCCTTCGTCGCGACGGGTCGGAGGAGCCGATGTCGCCGGAGGACGCGGAGCTGGTCGAGCGCACGTGGAAGGGAATCCTGCCCATCCGCGATACGTTCGCCGAGCTTTTCTACCGCAAGCTCTTCGAGCTCGATCCCGGCCTGCGGCCGCTCTTCAAGGGCGACCTGAAGGAGCAGGGCCGCAACCTCGTGGCGATGATGTCGATCGCGGTGCGGCACCTGCGCAAGCCGGAGGCCATCGCCACGGCGCTCCGCGAGCTCGGGCGGCGCCACGCGAGCTACGGCGTGCGCGACGAGCACTACGAGCTCGTGCGCACGGCGCTCATCCTGTCGCTCGACCTGAGCCTGGGCGAAGAATTCGGACCGCAGGCGCGCGGCGCGTGGGAGGCGGCCTACGACGCGCTCTCGGGCGCGATGCGTGGCGTTGCGGCGCCGGCCCACGCCGGCGCCTAGCGCTACTCTTCCTTCTTCGAATCCTCGGGCTTGCGCCCGAGCAGCGCGCCGACGAAGCCCGAGAGGGTGCGGCGCGGCTTGTGGGTCACCTTCACGTGCTGCGTGGAAGGCTGGTGGTAGGCGCGCTCCACCGGCTCGCGCGGCTCCGAGCGCCTCGGATCCCACTGCTGCTGGCGCGAGCTGCGCGCCGGCGAGGCGGCATTGGGCCCGCGGCCCTGTCCGCCGCGCCGGCCGCGCCTGCGGCGGCGCTTGCCTTCGCCGGGACGCGGCTGCGCGTGCTGCTGCGGTTGCCGGCCCTGCGGCGGCGGCACGGCCTCGCCTTCCTCGAGCATGCGGGCGCGAGCCTCGCGGATCTGGTCCTCGTAGGCGGAGTCCTGGGCCTGGACGGCGCGAGGCGGCTGCGGGCGGCCCTGCCTCCTCGGCTGCTGCGACGGCTGGCGCTGCTGCGGCGCGCGCTGCTGATTCTGCCGGGGTTGCGGGCGAGGCTGCCTCTGGCGCTCGGGAGCGCTTTTCCGTTCCGGCGACACGGTTCCGGGCTCGAAGCCAGGAACCGCGCGGTTTTCGATCTTGCGGTTCATGAGCCGCTCGATCGCCGCGAGGAGTGGCCGGTCCTCGTGGCTCACGAGCGAGACCGCCTCGCCTTCGGAGCCCGCTCGGCCGGTGCGGCCGATGCGGTGGACGTAGTCCTCCGCGACGTGCGGCAGGTCGTAGTTGACGACGTGCGGCAGCGCCTCGATGTCGAGGCCTCGCGCGGCGATGTCGGTGGCGACCAGCACGCGCATCTCGCCCGCCTTGAACTGCTCGAGCGCGCGCGTGCGCGCGTTCTGGCTCTTGTTGCCGTGGATCGCGTCGGCTTCCACGCCGGCGCGCCGCAGCTGCTCGGCGAGGCGGTTCGCGCCGTGCTTCGTCTTCACGAACACGAGCACCTGCCGCCAGTCGTTGGACTTCACGAGGTGCGCGAGGAGCTCGCGCTTCCTCTGCGCGTCGACCGGGTGCGCCACCTGCGCGACGAGCTCCGCCGGGGTGTTGCGCCGGGCGACCTCGACGTTCGCCGGGTCCTTCATGAACGAGCGCGCGAGCTCGCGGATCTCGTCCGGGAAGGTGGCGGAGAAGAGGAGGTTCTGGCGCTGCGCGGGCAGGAGCGCGAGGATGCGCCGGATGTCGTGGATGAAGCCCATGTCGAGCATGCGGTCGGCTTCGTCCAGGACGAGGATCTCGACCTGGCGCAGGTCCACGGTCTTCTGCTCGACGTGGTCGAGCAGCCGCCCGGGCGTGGCGACGAGGATGTCGATGCCTCGCGCGAGCGCTTCGACCTGCGGCTGCATGCCGACGCCGCCGTAGACGACGCAGCTGCGGAAGGAAACATATTTGCCGTAGGTGCGGACGCTTTCCTCGACCTGGGCGGCGAGTTCGCGCGTCGGCGTGACGATCAGCGTGCGCACCGGATGCCGGGCGGGCGAGAAGCTCGCCGACGCCTTGCTGGCGAGGCGCTGGAGGATCGGGAGCACGAAGCCGGCGGTCTTGCCGGTGCCGGTCTGCGCCGCGCCGATGAGGTCTCGGCCGGAAAGGACGACGGGAATGGCCTGCTGCTGGATGGGGGTGGGCTCGGTATAGCCCTGGTCTGCGACTGCGCGCAGTAATTCGGGCTGGAGCCCGAGCGAATCAAAGGTACGGATGACTTCTCTCCTGCATTTCGCCTGGGAAGGGCGGGAACCCCTCGACCGGTTCAGGCGATGCGATTTAGAGCTTGTTATTCGCCGCCCAGGATGGGCGCGCTGCAGAAATAACGGACTGGAACGCTAACCGGAAATACGCGTTACAGAAGCTTGCGGGCCATTATACACGAGCTCCAGCCGAGCGCTCGGCGAGGAACCCGGCGAGTGCGTGGGCCGTATGGCCGGGGGCCGCCGCGGCTTTTTCCGGCGGGCCCTGGAAGACGATGCGTCCGCCGCCGGAGCCGCCCTCGGGCCCGAGGTCGACGATCCAGTCGGCTTCGGCGATGACGTCCAGGTTGTGCTCGATCACGACCGCGGTATTGCCGGCGTCGACGAGGCGATGCAGGACGCGGATCAGCTTTTCGACGTCCGCCATGTGCAGCCCGACGGTCGGTTCGTCCAGGACGTAGACGGTCGAGACGGCGGATTTCTTGGCGAGCTCGTAGACGAGCTTGATCCGCTGCGCCTCGCCGCCCGAGAGCGTCGGGCTCTGCTGCCCGAGGGTGAGGTAGCCCAGGCCGACGTCCTGCAGGAGGGTGAGGCAGCGGTGGATGGACGGATGGGCGGTGAAGAAGCCGACCGCGTCGTCGACGCTCATCGCGAGCACTTCGCCCGCGCTCTTGCCGCGCAGCTTCACCGTCAGCGTGTCCGGATTGAAGCGCGCGCCGCCGCAAGCCTCGCACGCCACCTTGACGTCCGGCAGGAAGGACATCTCGATCTTCTTCACGCCCTGGCCTTCGCAGGCCTCGCAGCGGCCGCCCGCGGCGTTGAACGAGAAGCGGCTCGCCGTCCAGCCGCGCATGCGCGCCTCCGCCGTGTCGGCGAAGAGCTTGCGGATGTTGTCCCAGAAGCCGACGTAGGTGGCTGGGCACGAACGCGGCGTCTTGCCGATGGGCGTCTGGTCGACTTCCAGCACGCGCTCGACCTGCTTCTGGTTCCTGACCGCCTTGCAGCCGACGGGCGACTTGGCGGCGAGCGATTCGTAGAGGACATCGCGAGCAAGGGTCGATTTCCCCGAGCCGGAGACGCCGGTGACGACCACCAGCCGCCCGAGCGGAATGCGCGCGTTTACCTTCTTCAGGTTGTGCAGCTTCGCTTCCTGTATTTCGAGGAAATCGTGCTTGCCGTTCACGGGCCGGCGCGGCTGCAATGGATGGCGGAGGGGCTCCTTGAGGAACTTGCCGGTGAGCGATTGCGGGTTGGCCATGAGGTCCTCGGCGCTGCCTTGCGCCGTCACCTCGCCGCCGAGCCGGCCCGCGCCGGGGCCGAGGTCGATCACATGCTCCGCGCGCCGGATCGTGTCCTCGTCGTGCTCGACGACCACGAGGGAATTACCCTTCGCCTCGAGCTTGCCGAGGACGTCGAGCAGCACCTGGTTGTCGCGGTGGTGCAGGCCGATCGTCGGCTCGTCGAGGATGTAGCACACGCCGCGCAGGTTGCTCCCGAGCTGCGCGGCGAGGCGGATGCGCTGCGCCTCGCCGCCCGACAGCGTGGGCGCGGAGCGGTCGAGCGTGAGGTAGCCCAAGCCCACCTCCTCAAGGAACCCCAGGCGCGACTTGAGCTCCGGAATCAGGTCCCGGGAAATTTCGGCTTCCCGGCCCTTTAGGTTTTTTTCATTAAAGTGATTTTTAAGATCGAGAATCGGAAAAGCCGAGTAATCCGCAATGGATTTGCCGTTCCACAAGACCGCGAGCGCCTCGCGGTTGAGCCGCTTGCCCTCGCAGGCCGCGCAGGGCTGGTCGACTTCGAGCCATTCGATCCACGAGTCGAGCACGTTGTCCTCGGCGCCGGTGCGCGCGCGGTCCTCGGTCCATTCGACGTCCTCGATGTCCAGACCGGTGCCGAAGCACTCGGGGCACCATCCGTGCTTCGAGTTGTAGGAAAAGAGGCGTGGATCGAGCTCCGGGAAGCTGCGCCCGCAGGAGCGGCACGCACGCTTGGTGGAGAATACCTCGACCTTGTCGTCGGCGAGGACGTGCACCACGCCTTTCCCCGTGTCGATCGCGCCGCGCAGCGCGTTTCTCAATTGCGATTCGTTCTTCGGCGAGGCGACGAATTCGCCCAGCGGCAGCTCGATCGTATGTTCCTTGAACCGCGGAATGCGCGGGAAGGGCCGCGTCGGGAGCATCTTGCCGTCGACCCGCAGGTACGCGTGGCCTTTCCCATACGCCCACTTCGCGAGGTCCGTGTAGACGCCCTTGCGGTTCAACACGAGCGGCGCAAGCAGCGTGATCTTCTTGTTCCTGTAGGACTTGAGGATCTTCGACAAGACGACTTCCGCGTTCTGCGGCTCGATCGGCACTTCGCAATCGGGGCAGTACTGCGTCCCGAGCTTGACGAAGAGCAGGCGCAGGAAATGGTGCACCTCGGTGAGCGTGCCGACGGTGGACTTGCGCCCGCCGCGGCTCGTGCGCTGCTCGATCGCCACCGTGGGCGGGATGCCGAAGATCGCGTCGACGTCCGGCCGCGACGCGGCCTGGACGAATTGCCGCGCGTAGGCGTTGAGCGACTCGAGGTAGCGCCGCTGGCCTTCGTTGAAGAGGATGTCGAAGGCGAGGGTCGACTTCCCGGAGCCCGAAACGCCGGTCACCACGGTGAAGCGGCCGCGCGGAATGTCGACGTCGATGTTCTTGAGGTTGTGCTCGCGCGCCTTGTGGATGCGGATCGCGTTGCCGAGGTATTGGCCTTTCGCTTCCTGGACGAAGAGTTTTTGTTGAAAGGCCGATTCGTATTCGCGCAGCGCCTTGCCGGTGTGCGAGGAGGGGTGCTTCTTCACTTCCTCCGGCGTGCCTTCGCAGACGAGCTCGCCGCCGGCCGCGCCGCCCTCGGGCCCGAGATCGATGATCCAGTCGGAGCCGCGCATGACGTCGAGGTTGTGCTCGATGACGATGATCGAGTGCCCCGCGTCGAGCAGGCGCCGGAACGCGCGCATCAGCTTGGCGACGTCGTCGAAATGCAGGCCGGTGGTCGGCTCGTCGAACAAAAACAATTTATTGGAGGAAGACTGGTCGACCTCGGCGAGGTGTCCGGCGAGCTTCAGGCGCTGCGCCTCGCCGCCGGAGAGCGTCGGCACCGGCTGGCCGAGCTTCAGGTAGTCGAGGCCGACCTCGACCAGCGGTCGCAGGCTATCCGCAATATTTCGTTCCCGCGCGAAAAACAGAAGGGCCTGCGCGATCGTCATGTCCAGCACGTCGGCGATCGATTTTCCGCGGATCTTCGCCTCGAGCACCTCGGCCCGGTACCGGCGCCCGTCGCAGTCCGGACAGCGGAGGTAGACGTCGGAAAGGAACTGCATCTCGACGTGCTCGAAGCCGTTCCCGCCGCACGCCGGGCAGCGGCCGTTCCCGGAGTTGAAGCTGAACGTTCCGGCGGTGTAGCCGCGTTCGCGCGACGTGTCGCACTTGGCGAAGAGATCGCGGATCACGTCGAAGGCGCCGACGTAGCTCGCGGGGTTCGAGCGCGTCGTCTTGCCGATGGCGGACTGGTCGACCATGACGACTTCGCTCACCTGGTGCGCGCCTCTCAGCGCGCGGTACGCACCGGGCGCTTCCGTCGGCAGCCCCTTCGCCTTGAGGAGCGCGCGGTAGAGCACGTCCTGGACGAGCGTCGATTTCCCGGAGCCTGAAACGCCGGTCACGCAGACGAGCCGCTCGAGCGGAAAGCGCACGTCAACGCCCTTGAGGTTGTGCTCCGAGGCGCCTTCGAGGGTGAGGAAGATGCGAGGAGGGCGAGGCTCCCCGGGCTCGACCGCCTTCTTGCGGCCTGAGAGATACTCCGCCGTGAGGGTGTTCTTCGTCTTTAATTCACCGCAACTGCCGAAGAAAGCGATCTCGCCGCCTTTTTCGCCCGGCCCCGGCCCCATGTCGAGGATGCGGTCGGCGGCGAACATGATCTGCGGGTCGTGCTCGACCACCACGAGCGAGTTGCCGGCGTCGCGCAGGCGCTTCATCACGTCGATCACGCGACCCATGTCGCGCGGATGCAGGCCGATGGAGGGCTCGTCGAGGACGAAGAGCGTGTTGACGAGCGAAGTGCCGAGCGCGGTGGTGAGGTTGATGCGCTGCACCTCGCCGCCGGAAAGCGTGCGCGACTGGCGGTCGAGCGTCAGGTAGCCCAGGCCGACGTCGCAGAGGAAGCGCAGGCGCGTCTGGATCTCCGCCAGGAGCAGCTCGGTCGCTTCATCGGCGTTTTCCATCTTCTCGAAGAACGCCTTCGCTTCCTGGAGCGAGAAGAGCATCAAGTCGTGGATGGACTTGGCCTCGATCGTCCACAGCGACGCTTCGGGCTTGAGCCTCGTGCCCTTGCAAGCGGTGCATTCGGTGTAGGCGCGGTACTTCGAGAGCAGGACGCGGATGTGCATCTTGTACGCCTTGCTCTCGAGCCACTTGAAGAAGCGGCGCACGCCGTACCAGGTGCCGGGCCACGACTTCTTCCAGCTCTGCCAGCTGTCCTCGCCCTCCAGGACCCAGCGCTTTTGTTTTTCATCCAGATCCCTGAATGGGACATCGAGGGGGATCTTCCTCTTCTTCGCGTACTTCACGAGGTCGTCCTGGCACTCCTTGAAGCTCGCGGTCTGCCAGGGCCGGATGGTGCCTTCCTTGAGCGAAAGCGATTCGTTCGGTACGACGAGGCCGAAATCCACTCCGATCACGCGCCCGAAGCCGCGGCAGGCCTCGCACGCGCCGATCGGCGAATTGAAGGAGAACGCCGCCGCCGTGGGCTCGGCGTAGTGGATGTCGCAGTCGGCGCAATGCAGGTCGGACGAGAAGCGGTGGACCTTCGGCCCGCCTTCCTCGTAGACGTTCACCTTGCCCTGGCCGAGCTTGAGCGCCGCCTCGAGCGCCTCGATGACGCGCTGGCGCTCGACTGCGCTCGCCTTGAACCGATCCTGGACGACTTCGAGGAGCGCTTTGGAGCGCGAATGCAGCCGCGTATACCCTTGCGCTTGGAGGAGCTCCTCCACTTCCTTCTCTGAAAAATTCTTCGGGATCGGGATCGGGAACGTCACGACCAGCTTTTCGGGTCGATCCTTGATTTGCTCGAAAATCGAAGCCGGCGTGTCCCTCACTACCGGCTTGCCGCAGTCGCGGCAATGGAGCTTCGCCGCCCGGGCGAAGAGAAGCTTCAGGTGGTCGTTGAGCTCCGTCATCGTGCCGACAGTGGAGCGCGATGTACGCACGGGGTTCGTCTGATCTATGGCGATTGCCGGCGGAATGCCCTCGATCGTCTCGACCTGAGGCTT
>JAFAGU010000159.1 GCA_019237595.1 Betaproteobacteria bacterium
GCTCGCCCGGCACATAGCTCTCGATGAACTCCGGCGCCGTGGAAAACGTGCGCACGGCGATGCCGTTAGACTCCATGAGCCAGCGCCAGAGGGTCCGAATCGATTCGTCATCCTCGACGACATAGGCGGTCGCCGTGGCGTCCTGCCCGCGGGAGTCCCCCATCAGGCGGCGCGCTCGAGCACGTCATGGCCGGCCAGCGGCAGCGTGAAGGCGAAGCAGCTGCCCTGGCCTTCGCGAGCGGCGACCCAGATCCGGCCGCCGAAGTGCTCGACGATCCTGCGGCTGATGTGCAGGCCGAGGCCGGTTCCCTGCGCCTTGCCCGTCAGCGCGTCGCCCGCCTGGTGGAACTTGTCGAAGATGCGCTCGCGTTCGCGGGCGTGGATCCCCGGCCCGTTGTCGCGCACCTCGACGCGCACCCACTGCGCTTCTTCGATGATTGCGATGCGCACCCGTCCCCGCCCCGGCTCGCAAAACTTCGCTGCGTTCGAGAGCAAATTCAGGATGACCTGGATCACGCGGTCCATGTCGGCCCGGGCCGGCGCCACGCGCTCGGGCGAGTCGAGCCCGATGTCGAGCCCCCGCTCGCGGAAAAGCCCGCTCACCGCCGCCATGGCCTCGAGCGCGGCCGCCCGCACGTCGACCGCGGAGATGCGCCATTCCGCCTGGCCGGCTTCGATCTTGGCGAGCTCGAGCACCTGGTTGATGAGGCGCGTGAGCCGCTCCGCTTCCTTGGTGATGATCGCGAGGAACGCCGCCCGCTGGTCGGGCGGCACGGCGGGATTGTCGTGAAGGATCTGGCTGAAGGCGCGGATCGAGGTGAGCGGCGTGCGCAGCTCGTGCGTCACCGTCGCGACGAACTCGTCCTTCAGGCGGTCGAGCTCCTTCAGACGCTCGTTCGCCGCGCGCAGCTCGCCGCTCGCCGCCTCGAGCTCGCGCGACTTCTGCTCGAGCCGATGGCTGTAGACCACCACTTGCGACGCCTCGTCGAGGATCGAGCGCACTTCGTCGAGCGTAAGCGCCTCTTCCTTCACCACGGATGCCACCATGACGCGAGCGGACGACGCTCCTATGGCGCCGGCAAGCTGCACTTCGACGAAGTGCACGAGCTCGGCGTCCGCGGGTAGAGGGCCCGGCCAGCGCAGGCCCTTCTGCGCCGCATAGCTCTCGAATACCTCCCTTGCCGCGTCCGCGCCGAGGAAGCGAACGATCAGGTCATGGAGCGCTGGCGTGGACGCGGTGCCGCGCCAGAAGCGCGCCCCGCCCTCAACGCCCTGGCGAAACACATCGACGAAAAGGCTCGCCTGCCGGTGCTCCTCGGCACCCGGCGAGGCGAGGATCGAGACGCCGACGTACGCGCCGACATTGGCGATCATGCTCCACAACATCGCATGCGTGATCTCGTCCAGGCCCTGCAGCCCGAAGAGGGCGAGCGGCTTGAGCGCGGCGATGCCGAAAGGCCCCTGCTCGACGAGCGCCATCGGGACCCATCCCGATCTCGCGAAAGCCGGAAGCAGCAAGGTATAGAGCCAGACGGAAAAGCCCGCGAGCAACGCCCAGAGCGCGCCGTTCCGGGTACCACCCTTCCAGAAGAGGCCGCCAAGCGCGGCAGGCGCGAACTGCGCGACCGCCGCAAACGAGATCAGGCCGATCGAGACGAGGGCGTAGGCCTCGCCGGCAAGCCGGAAGTAGAGATAGCCCAGAAGCAGGATGAGGATGATCGCGCCGCGACGAATGCCGAGGAGGAGACCGGTCAGGTCGCGGCGCTCGGCGAGCTTCAGCCTGCGCATGCGCAGGAGCACGGGCATCACCAGGTCGTTGCACACCATGGTCGAGAGCGCGATCGTCTCGACGATCACCATCCCCGTGGCCGCGGACAGGCCGCCGATGAACACGAATAGCGCCAGCAGCTCGTTCTTTTCCGCCATGGGAAGCGTGAGGACGAACGTATCGGCATCGACGCTGCCGTCAGGAAAGCGCAGCAAGCCGCCGAAGGCGATCGGCAGCACGAACACGTTGATCGCGAGCATGTAGAGCGGGAA
>JAFAGU010000070.1 GCA_019237595.1 Betaproteobacteria bacterium
AAGGTCTGCTGGGTCGCCACGGCGAGCAAGCGCTGCGTGGCGGTTTCGTCGACCGATACTGCGCCGGCGCTCATTGCCCTCCAGGCAACGATCGACCTGCAGGGCGAGAAGGGCGTGCGCCAAGTCCCTGTCGAGGCGCTCTACCGCAACGACGGCATCGACTACCTCTCGCGCGGCCCGGACGAAATCCTCACCCGGGTTCGAGTGCCCGCAGGGTGGAAGAGCACCTACTGGAAGCTGCGTCGCCGCGGCTCCTTCGACTTCCCGGTGCTCGGCGTGGCGGCGGCTGTGCGCATGGACGGCAATGTCGTGCGCGAAGCCCGGATCGCTGTGGGTGCGGTCGCGTCGCGGCCCTTCTTGGTGGAGAAGGCCGGGGAATCGCTGGTGGGACGGCTCCTCGACGACGAAGCGATCGCCGAGGCGGGCCGGATCGCCGGCTCGCGGGCCAAGCCGATGGACAACACCGATCTGGATTTATACTGGCGCAAGGAGGTTACCGCGGAATTCGTGGGCTACGCGCTTCGCGAGCTCCGCGGCGACGATATGCGCCAGTCGCGCCTGAGGGTGGCGCGCCAGGTCATTTGATAAAAAAGATACTCGCCCCGCTTCTCGCGCTTTTCGCAGCCGTGCTCCCGCCGGCGCCAGCGCTCGCCCAGGCCTATCCCGCCAAGCCGGTCCGGCTCATCGTTCCTTTCGCGCCGGCCGGAATCACCGACATCCTGGCGCGGCTCCTCGCGCAGAAGCTGGGCGATGAATGGGGCGAGACGGTTCTGGTGGAAAACCGTGCCGGAGCAGGCGGCAACATCGGCGTGCAGATGGTCGCGAAGTCGCCCGCGGACGGCTACACCGTCCTCGTCACGACGAGCTCCATCGCGGTCAACATGACGCTCAGCGCCATTCCGGGCTACGACGTCGACCGCGACTTCATCCCGGTCGTGAACGCCGCCCACAGCCCGAACATGATCATTACCAATCCCTCGGGTCCTCCGACGCTGCGCGCCGCGATCGAGGACGCGCGAGCGAGCGGCATCCTCTATGGCTCGGCGGGCGCGGGCACGACGCCGCACCTCACGGCCGAATACCTCTTCAAGACGCTGGCGGGCTTGAAGACCACGCATGTGCCCTACAAAGGCGCCGCTCCCGCCGTGAATGCCGCCGTGGCCGGCGAAGTGCCGCTCGCGAGCGTCGCGATGCCGACCGCCGTCTCGTTCATCAAGTCCGGAAAGCTGCGAGGCCTCGCCGTCACGAGCCGCCATCGCGTCGCGGCGCTGCCCGATGTGCCGACCGTCGAGGAGGCCGGATTCCCGGGATTCGAGGATCTCACCTGGGTCGGCGTGTTCGTGCCCGCCGGCACGCCCGCAGCCATCGTCGGAAAATTGAATGCCGACATCAATCGCTTCCTCGCCCAGCCCGATTCGCGCGAGCGCCTGGCTTCGCTCGCGTTCGAGCCGGTGGGCGGAACGTCCGCGCAGTTCGGGGCGTACCTGAAGTCCGAAGTGGCGAAATGGGCGCGCGTGGTGCGCGAGACCGGCGCCAAGATCGAGTAAGGAGATTCCCATGGCAGACGCACTACCGACGATTCGCCGCGTCGTGACGGCCAACGGCCCCGACGGCCGCTCGCGCATCGTCGAGGATGCTCCGGCGAAAGCGATCCGCACCGTCGCCGCGCGGCCGGGCTACCGGGCGGTCAACGTGTGGCGCACGGGCGAGTCGCCTGCTTCGATCGCCTCGCCCGACACCACGGCCGAGCACCACGGCGTGCTTCCGCCGAAGAACGGCACGATCCTGCGCATCATCGATTTCCCGCCGGAGCCGAAGGATCCCGAGGAGCTCAAGCGCCGGGTGCACGCGACGTTCGGAACCATCTACGACGACGCCCACCACGACCAGAACACGAGCCGCCATCCCGGCATGCACACCACCGAGACGGTCGACTACGCCATCGTGCTCGAGGGCGAGATCTGGTCCGTCATGGACGAGGGCGAGACGCTGCTGCGCGCGGGCGACGTGCTCGTCCAGCGCGGGACCAACCATGCCTGGGCGAACCGCTCGGCGAAGACCTGCCGCATCGCCTTCGTGCTGATCGACGGCAAGTTCTAGTCGTTGCGGATCGCGGCGGCGCGCGCGACCGCCGACCATCGCTCGAGGTCGGACTGCAGCGTGCGCGCGAGCTCTTCGGAGCTGCCGCCCACCGGATCGACGCCCAGCCGCGCGAATCCTTCGCGCACTTCCGGCAGCCTGACCACTCGCGCCACCTCGCCCTGCAGGCGCGCGATCACGGCCGGCGGTGTTTGCGCGGGCGCGAAGAGCGCGGTCCAGAGCACGATCTCCATGTCCGGGAAACCGGACTCCGCGAGCGTCGGTACGTCCGGCAGCGAGGCCTGGCGACGGGCGGAGGTCACCGCGAGCGCCCGCACCGTGCCGGCGCGCACGGCCGCCGAAACCGGCGCGGCATCGGAGAGCGTCATCGTTACCTGCTGCGAGATCACGGCCTGCACCGATTCGCCGCTTCCCTTGTACGGCACGTGGACGAATTGCGTGCCGGTTCGCTGCTTGAAGAGCTCGGAAGCGATCTGGAAAGGCGCGGCGCTCGACGCATAGGAAGCCTTGTCCGGATTCGCCTTTGCGAACGCGACGAGCTCCTGCACGGTGCGGATCGGTGCCGCGGCTGGAACGGCCAGGATGAGCGGAAACGAAGCGATCGTCGCGATAGGCGCGAAGTCGCGCGTGGGCGAGTAGGGTAGCCGCCGATAAGTGGCCGGGTTCATCGTCATGGGGCCGCTCGGGCCCATGAGGATCGTGTAGCCGTCCGCCGGCGCGCGGGCGACCGCTTCGGCGGCGATGATGGACTGCGCGCCGGGCTTGTTCTCGACCAGGACGGGCTGGCCGAGTCCCTCGCTCATGCGCGGGGCGATGAGCCGGACGATGAGGTCGTTTCCTCCGCCGCTTGAATAGCCCACGACGATGCGGATCGGTTTCGACGGATAGGCGTCTTCCGCGCGGGCAGCCAGTGCCAAGCCGAAGAGCCACCCGAGGACGAGCCATCTGAGCATCCTTGGAGCATAGCAGTCACTGTAACGCTGTAAGCCTTTGATTTCTCTTAGTGGGACGCCGCCCATCTTTTGCACGGCGGAATGCGTGGTTGATCTCCCACGCCCGGCGAGAGCACGATGCCTGCAAAGGAGGAGGCGCTTGGAAGCAGCCGGCGGCACGCTGCTCGGAAGCATCTCGACGTTCTGCCAGCGCACCGGCATGGCGGAATCGACGTTTGGCCGGCGCGCCGTCAACGGCGGCAAGTTCGTCTCGCGCCTGCGCGACGGCGCGCGCGTGACGCCC
>JAFAGU010000085.1 GCA_019237595.1 Betaproteobacteria bacterium
CCTTGGAGGTGCATCATCCGAAGATCGTCGTCTTGGAACTCGGCGGTAACGACGGACTGCGCGCTCTGCCGATCTCCCAGATGAGCGCGAACCTCGCGAAGATGGTCGACTTATCGCAGCAGGCGGGCGCCAAGGTGCTGCTGCTCGGCATGCGCATGCCGCCCAACTACGGCCCGGAATACACGCAGGAGTTCGAGGCCGCCTACACGCAGCTCGCCAAGCGCTATCGCACGGCCTTGCTGCCGTTCCTGCTCGAGGGCTTCGCGGAAAAGCAGGAGCTCTTCCAGCCCGACCGCATCCACCCCACCGCGGAGGCGCAGCCGCTCATCGCGGAGCGCGTATGGAAGGCGCTCGCGCCGCTCCTCAGCTCACCGTAAGCGAGGGCTCGCCGCTCGTGAGCCGGCCGATCTGCGCCGCCGGGGCGAATCCGCGGCGCGTGAACTGCGCGATCACCTCGTCCGCCGCCGAAGGATCGCACGCGACAAGGAGCCCGCCGCTCGTCTGCGGATCGGTGAGGAGCTTGCGCTTCCAGTCGTCGAATCCCGCCGGAAGCCTGACCTCGGCGCCATAGCCCGACCAGTTCCGGTCCGAAGCGCCGGTCGCCACGCCTTCGCGCGCGAAGGCGGCTGCTTCATCGATCAACGGAATGCGGTCGAACGCCACTTCCGCTGCGAGCCTGGACCCACGGCAGATCTCCAGTAGATGTCCGGCGAGCCCGAAGCCGGTCACGTCGGTGAGCGCGTGCACGGCAGCCATCTCGCTGAGCGCCTCGCCAGGCGTATTGAGCTTCGTCGTCCACTCGAGCATCGTCTCGTAGCCCTTCGCCGAAAGCCGGCCCTTCTTGAGCGCCGCCGAAAGGATGCCCACGCCGAGCGGCTTGCCCAGGATGAGGACGTCGCCCGCCTTGGCCGAGCTGTTCTTCTTCACGCGAGAAGGATGGACGAGGCCGAGTGCGACCAGCCCGTAGATCGGCTCGAGCGTGTCGATCGAGTGGCCGCCGGCAATGGGAATGCCGGCGGAGGCGCAGACCGACTCGCCCCCGGCGAGGATGCGCGAGATCACGCTCACCGGCAGCTTCTCGAGCGGCATGCCGACGATGGCGAGCGCCATGAGCGGCCTTCCTCCCATGGCATAGACGTCGGAGATCGCGTTCGTCGCCGCGATTCGGCCGAAGTCGTAGGGGTCGTCGACGATCGGCGTGAAGAAATCCGTGGTAGCGACGAGCGCCTGGGAGTCGTTCAGGCGGTAGACCGCCGCGTCGTCGGCCGTCTCGGTGCCGACGAGAAGATCCTTCGGCAGCCCGCGCACCGGGGCCGAGGCGAGGATCTCCGAGAGCACCGCCGGGGCGATCTTGCACCCGCATCCGCCGCCGTGGCTGAACTGCGTGAGTCGAATCTTCTCGGGTGCGTTCATCGAGGCGATTCTACAAGGCGCAAGTGCGCACTCCGCAGAAGACGTCGCCGCGGTGCGGCTGGTAGAAGTTCCTGAACGTCGGCCGCGCCAGGCGCGCCGGGGTCGAGAAGCTCCTGCCGCGCAGCACCTTGTGCGTGCCGAACCACGGCTGCGAATAGTCTTCGTACGGATCCGCTGCAAAACCGGGAAACGGCAGGAAATCGCTCGAAGTCCATTCCCAGAGCTCGCCCCAGTCGATCGCGCCTCGCTTGAGCGCGAGCTCGAGCTCGGCTTCGGTCGGCAGCCGCCGCTTCGCCCAGGCGCAATACGCGCTCGCCTCGTTCCAGTCGACGTGGCGCACCGGCTGCCCCGGATCGATGTCCATGACGCGATCGAAGCGCCGCTCGCGCCATTGGCCGCCCGACTTCAACCAGTAACGAGGCGGCTTGCCGCCGGCCTCGACGTAATCCAGGTATTGGCCGTTAGTCACCGGTTGCTTCGAGATGCGGAAAGGTGCGAGCTTCACTTCGTGCGCCCATTTCTCGTTGTCGAAGACGAACGGCTCCTCGCCCTTGACGGAACCGAGCATCAGGACCTGCCCTGCGATCTCCACGTCCCCGCCGGCACCCGGGCGCGTGGGCTCCGCGGGAGCCGGGTCTTCGTAGCCGAGCGTCTGGCACGTGTAGTGGAACGCCTCGGCGTGCATGTCCTCGTGGTATGTGGCGAGGCGCACGAAGTAGGCGAGCTCGTCATTCTCCGGTTCGCGCTCCAGGCGTTCGAGCACGGCCT
>JAFAGU010000142.1 GCA_019237595.1 Betaproteobacteria bacterium
TCTTCCCGAACATGGTCGGCCTGACCTGGTTCCAAGCAGGCAAAGAGATCCGTAAGTGGATGCCGAACGCGGTCGTCTATCCGCGCACGGATTACAACGAGTATCTGCGGAATCTGAACCAGTGCGACATCCATTTCAGTACGTTTCCTTTCGGCGGCACGAACAGCAATGTGGATTCGATGAGGCTGGCCGTGCCCATGGTCACTCTCGAGGGCCTTGAGCCCCATAGCCAGTCCGACGCGGGCATGATGCGCACGGCTGGCCTGCCCGAGTGGCTGATCACGTACCACCCGTCTGAATACGAGCGGGTCGCGCTGCGGCTGATCGATCAGGATTCCGAGCGCTGCGCCGTCGCGGAACAGCTGCGCAGCACCGACATCGAAGCCGTCTTCCTCGATCGCGGGAACCAGACCTATGCCGACGACATGCTCGAGGCGGTGTCTTGGATCTACGCGCAGCACGAAAACATTCTGGCGAGCGGGCGCAGGTACTGGAGCGTCGATGAACGCCGGGCCTTCGGAAGCGAGAGGACGTCGGACTTGGCGACTGCACGCCGTTAACCCGCGCGGTGGGTGTCTCGAGAGCTTCGCGATCAGAAGCCAGCGCTTGTCGTCGACGTAAAGTCTTCAGTTCACGGTCGCGCCGGTGTCGCGCACGACCTTGCCCCACTTCTCGTACTCGGCTCGCATGTAGCGCGAGAGCTCGTCGGGCGGCATGGAAGCCGGCTCGAGGCCGACGGCGCGGAAGCTCGCCTGCACCTCCGCGTCCTTGAGCGCCTTGGCGATCTCGTCATAGAGACGCTTCACGATCGCCGGCGGAACGCCGGCCGGGCCGGAAATGCTCAACCAAAGCGTCGCATCGAATCCCGGGACGCCGGCTTCGGCGAGCGTCGCGACTTGCGGAAGCTCCGGCCAGCGCTTCGGCGTAGTGACCGCAAGCGCGCGCAGGCGGCCCGCCTTCACGTGCCCGAGGACGTTGGGCACGCCCGCGAAGGACACGCCGACCTGCGCCGCGAGGAGGTCCTGCATCGCCGGCCCGCTTCCCTTGTAAGGCACGTGGTTCAGCTCCACGCCGGCCATGCGGTTGAAGAGCGCGCCGACGAGATGCTGCGAGCTGCCGTTCCCGGAGCTCGCATAGTCGATGGCGCCCGGCGCCGCCCTCGCGGCCGCGATGAGCTGGCGCACATCGGCCGCCGGCGTCTTCTTGGGATTGACGACCAGCACGTAGGGGCCCGAGCCGATCATGGTGATGTGCGTGAAGTCGCCAAGCGCGTCATAAGAGAGGTTCTTGTACAGATGAGCGCTGATCAGGTGCGTGGTGCCGGTGACGACGAGCGTATGGCCATCGGGTGGCGATTTAGCTGCGAGGTCGGCACCGATCGTGCCGCCCGCACCGGGACGGTTCTCGACGTAGACCTGCTTCCCGAGTGCGTCGGACAGCTTGGGCGCCAGGATGCGCGCCGGCGAGTCGGCGAACCCGCCAGGCGATAGGGGCACGATGAGCCGGATCGGCCTCGAGGGCCAACCCTGTGCGCTCGCCGCCGTCAGCTGAAAAACGAACAGGAGCGAGCAGAAAAGCCGCGTCATCCGCGGTACACAGGAGCGGGCTGGGTGTAGAAGCCGTGCAGCAGGTGATAGACGAGGAGGTAATTCTTCTGCTGGAAGCTAGCGTGCGAGATCCCTTCCATCACCGAGAACTGCTTGTCCGGATGCGGCAGGCGGCGGAAGAACGCGAGCAGGTCGTCGATGCCGGCGATGCCGTCGTACTCGCCGCGCAGGATGAGCGTCGGCACGTCGATCTTCTCCGGGTCGACCAGCGGCAGCTTCGAGCACATGTCGACATAGGTACCGGTCGGCACCGAGTCGTCGAGCGAGAGGATTGCGCTCGCGAAGGCCTCGATCGTGGCATCGTCGGCCGTTCCGGGATGGTCGCGATCGAAGATGCTGCGCACGAATGCCCGGTCGATCGGCCGCCGGTTCTTCGACTGGAATTCGGCGAGGCGCTTCTTCCTCTGCTCGAGCGTCGGACTTCCTTCGCCCGTCCAGACGAAGGCGTCGAGCGTGAGACGTGCCACGCGCTCCGGGTGCCGCTGGGTGAAGAGTGCGGCCTTCAGCGCGCCCGAGGAAATGCCGTACAGCAGCAAGCGGGCTTGCGAAGTCTTCTCGAGGATGAATTGGGAAGCGGCCTCGAGATCGTCGGCGCCGTTGGAGATGTCGAAGTTGATCGGCCGCTTCTTGTCCGAGCGTCCGTAGCCTTCGTTGTCGAGCGTCCAGGTGTCGAAGCCGCGCTCGGCGAACCAGTCCATCGCCGAGGAATGCGCTCGACCCGGCACCGCGAGGTCGAAGGTCGGCTGCGAGGCCATCGACGAGCCGTGCACGAATAGGATCGCGCCGCGCTTCGGCACGCCTGGCGCGGCGCGCTTCTGCCAGAGGAATAGGCGGACGTCGCCCTGTGTTGTGCGCTTCGTGATCCAGTGTTCTTGGCCATTCATGGTCGAAGTGTACCCGCGGCTCGCGCGGCGGCTTTCTGTGTAAGAATCTGCGCCGCAAGGCGATGCCATCTCGAGGAGGAGCGGCAATGCCCGAAGACGCCCGGCTGCTCGACACCTTTCCGAAGCTGCTCATGCAGCACGCGCGCGTGCGCGGCGAGCGTCCCGCAATTCGCGAGAAGGACCTGGGCATCTGGCAGACATGGACCTGGCATGAGCTCGCCGAGGAGGTCCGCGCCCTCGCTTGCGGCCTCGCCGGGCTCGGGGTAAAGCGGGGCGACCACCTCGCCCTCGTCGGCGACAACCGCCCGCGCCTCTACGCGATGATGGCGGCGACCCAGGCATTGGGCGCCATTCCCGTGCCGCTCTACCAGGATGCGGTGGCGAACGAGATGGCGTTCCCCATCCGGAACGCAGGCATCGAATGCGTCTTCGCCGAGGACCAGGAGCAGGTCGACAAGCTCCTGGAGATCCTGCCGCAATGCCCGACGCTCGAGCGGATCGTCTATGACGACCCGCGGGGGCTGCGTCACTACCGCCAGCCGCAGCTCATGGCATACGAGAAGCTCCTGGACGCAGGCCGCGATTCGCACCGCCGGGATCCCGCGTTCGTTGAAGAGGAGATCGCCAAGGGCCGCGGCGAAGACACGGCAGCGATGTTCTTCACTTCCGGCACGACCGGCGTGCCCAAGGGCGTGGTGCACACGCATGCAAGCCTCATTGGCCCATCCCGGACCGCAGCCGAAATAGATGGGCTCGGCGAGGAGGACGTCATCCTTGCTTACTTGCCTCCGGCGTGGATCGGCCAGAACATCTTTTCGGTGGCGCAGGCGCTCGTCACCGGCTACTGCATCTGCTGCCCGGAATCCTCGGATACGGTGATGAACGACATGCGCGAGGTCGGGCCCACCTACTACTTCGCTCCCCCGCGCGTGCTCGAGAACCTGCTTACGCAGGTGTCCATCCGCATGGAAGACGCCTCGGCGCTCAAGCGGCGGCTGTACCGTTATTTCATGCGCGTCGCCGAGCGCGTGGGCGGCGCGCTGCTCGACGGCAGGGCCGTCTCGCTCGCCGACCGCGCGCGCTATTTCGCGGGCGACCTCCTCGTCTACGGACCGCTCCGCAACGTCCTCGGCATGTCGAGGGTCAAGGTCGGCTATACGGCGGGCGAGGCGATCGGGCCGGACCTCTTCAAGTTCTACCGCTCGCTCGGCATCAACCTGAAGCAGCTCTACGGGTCCACCGAGACGGCGGTCTTCGTCTGCATCCAGCCGAACGGCCAGGTGAAGCCCGACACCGTCGGGCCGGCAGTGCCGGGCGTGGAGCTTCGCTTCAGCGCCGAGCGCGAGCTCCTCATCCGCAGTCCCGGGCTCTTCCGCGAGTATTACAAGAACGCCGAGGCGACGCTCGAGGCGAAGGATCGCGAAGGCTGGTTCCATACCGGCGACGCGGGCTACTTCGACGCCGACGGCCACGTGAAGATCATCGATCGCGTGAAGGACGTCGGCAAGCTCGCCGACGGCACGCTCTTCGCGCCGAAGTACCTCGAGAACAAGCTCAAGTTCTTTCCCTATATCCGCGAGGCGGTGTGCTTCGGCCACGGGCGCGAGAAGGTCTGCGCGTTCGTCAACATCGATCCCGAGGCCATCGGCAATTGGGCGGAGAAGCGCAACCTCCCCTACTCGGGCTACTCGGACCTTGCCGCGAAGGACGAGGTCTACGAGCTCCTCCGCGGCTGCATCGAGCAGGCCAACGCGGAGCTCGCCCGCGACCCCGAGCTCGCCAACTCCCAGATCCACCGCTTCCTCGTCCTGCACAAGGAGCTCGACGCGGACGACGGCGAGCTCACCCGCACCCGCAAGGTCCGCCGCCGGTTCATCGGCGAGAAGTACGCGCCGCTCGTCGAGGCGCTCTACAACGGCGCGCAAAGCGTGCACGTCGAGGCGCAAGTGCGCTACGAGGACGGCCGTACCGGCACATTCTCCGCCGACCTCAAGGTCCGCGAGGCGCGGGTCGTCTCGGCGGACGCGGCGCGCAAGGCCGCCTGAGGAATCGGTGACGGCGCCCGAGACCCATCTCCTGGCGCCGCAACGGCAGGTCGGCGAAGTGATCCTCGCCATGGAGGACGTGTGGCTTTCCTTCGGCGGCGTGAAGGCGCTGCAGGGCGTCTCGTTCGACGTCCGCGAGCACGAGGTGCGCGCGATCATCGGGCCGAACGGCGCCGGCAAGTCCTCGATGCTGAACGTCTTGAACGGCGTCTATCACCCGCAGAAGGGACGCATCGTCTTCAAGGGCGAAAGCTTCGCCGACATGGATCCGCACCACGCGGCCGAGATGGGCATCGCGCGCACGTTCCAGAACATCGCTCTCTTTCGCGGCATGACCGTGCTCGAGAACCTGATGACCGGCCGCAACCTGCGCATGAAGAGCGGGATCCTCGCCCAGGCCTTGCGCGTGGGGCCGGCCGAGCGTGAGGAGATCCGCCATCGCGAGGCGGTCGAGCGCATCATCGACTTCCTGGAGCTCGAGCCGTACCGCAAGACGCCCGCCGGCCAGCTGCCCTACGGCCTGCAGAAGCGCGTAGACCTCGGGCGTGCGCTCGCCTCCGAGCCTCGCGTCCTGCTCCTCGACGAGCCCATGGCAGGGATGAACCTCGAGGAAAAGCAGGACATGTGCCGCTTCATCCTCGACGCGAACGACCAGCTCGGCACGACCCTCGTCCTCATCGAGCACGACATGGGCGTCGTCATGGACATCTCCGACCGCGTCGTCGTCCTCGACTACGGCCGCAAGATCGCCGACGGGACGCCGGACGACGTGCGCAGCGACCAGGCGGTGATCGACGCCTACCTCGGGTCGAGTCACTGACGCCATGACTAGCAAGATTCCCGTCGCCATCCTGGGCGCCTTCCTCGCGGCGGGCCTCGTCGCGCCGCTTGCCACGGGCGTATCGGCGCCGGGCTTCTGGTTCGAAGTGCTGCTCGGCGGCCTGATGGCGGGCGTCCTCTACTCGCTCGTCGCTCTCGGCTTCGTGCTCATCTTCAAGGCATCCGGCGTATTCAATTTCGCCCAGGGCTCCATGGTGCTATTCGCCGCGCTCGCAGTCGCGCGGCTGGCGGAACGCATGCCGCTATGGGCGGCATTGATCTGCGCGGTCGCGATCATGGTCGTGCTCGCCTTCGTCGTCGAGCGGCTCGTCCTGCGGCCGCTGGTCAACCAGGACGCGGTAGCGCTCCTCATGGCCACCCTCGGCGTCACCTACTTCCTCGACGGGTTCGGCCAGACGATCTGGGGGAGCGACATCTACGAGATCAACCTCGGCATCAAGCGCGAGCCGGTCATGGTGCTGGACAACGTGTTCCAGGGCGGCGTGCTCATCAATCGCGACGACGTGGCCGCGACCGTCGTCGCCGTGATCCTCGTCGGTGCCCTCGCGCTCTTCTTCCAGAAGACGAAGACCGGGCGCGCCCTGCGCGCCGTGGCCGACGACCACCAGGCGGCGCAGTCGATCGGCATCCCGCTCAACCGCATCTGGGTGATCGTCTGGTCGATTGCCGGCGTGGTGGCGATCGTGGGTGGCGTGATCTGGGGCGGGAAGCTCGGCGTGCAGTTCTCCATTTCCCAGGTCGCGCTCAAGGCGCTGCCGGTCGTGATCCTCGGCGGCTTCACCTCCGTCCCGGGCGCGATCGTCGGTGGGCTCATCATCGGCGTGGGCGAGAAGATGGCCGAGGTCTTCCTCGGGCCGCCTCTCGTCAAGGCGCTCGACCTCGCGGGCGGCGGGATCGAGAACTGGTTTGCGTACGTCCTCGCCATGCTTTTCCTCTTCGTGCGACCCGAGGGACTTTTCGGCGAGCGCAGGATCGACCGGGTGTAGCGATGTTCTTCCGCGAAAACGGTCAGTTCAAGTCCACCTACCGCGCCGACCAGCAGCTCCTGCCGATCCTGCAGGACCGGGTCTTCATGGCGGGGCTCGTCGCCTTCGCCTTCCTCGTCGTGCCCTTCGTCGCGAGCGACTACCTCTTCCTGTCGCTCGTGATTCCCTTCCTGATCCTCACGCTGGCGGCGATCGGCCTGAACCTCCTCGTCGGGTACTGCGGGCAGATCTCCATCGGCCACGCGGCGTTCATGGGCGTGGGCGCCTACGCCGCCTACAACCTTGTCCTCAGGCTCCCGTTCCTCAACTTCCTCGTCGTGCTGGTCCTCGCAGGCTTCGTCGCGGCCGCCGTGGGCATGCTCTTCGGAATTCCGAGCCTGCGCATCAAGGGCCTCTACCTCGGTGTCGCGACGCTCGCGGCGCAGTTTTTCCTCGATTGGGTCTTCGCGCGCGTGAAGTGGCTCACCAACTATGCCCCCTCCGCGTCGCCGCCGCCGGTGGAGCTCTTCGGCTGGACCGTCGATACGCCCGTGCGCAAATATCTGTTCCTGCTCTCGGTCCTTCTCGTTTTCACGCTGCTCGCCAAGAACCTCGTCCGCGGCCACATCGGCCGCGCCTGGATGGCGACCCGCGACATGGACGTGGCGGCGGAGGTAATCGGCATCCGCCCTATCTACGCCAAGCTCACGGCGTTCGGCGTGAGCTCCTTCTTCTGCGGCGTGGCGGGCGCTCTCTGGGGCTTCGTCCACCTAGGGGCATGGGAGCCGCTGGCGTTCGACCTCAATCTCTCGCTCTCGCTCCTTTTCATGATCATCATCGGCGGGATGGGATCCATCCTCGGCGCGTACTTCGGCGCCGCCTTTTTCGTCGTCCTGCCGATCCTGCTGAACCGCATCCCGGGAATGCTCGGGTTCGAGATGTCGACCGCGACGGCCTCCCACCTGGAGGTCATGATCTTCGGCGTGCTGATCGTGCTCTTCCTCGCCCTCGAGCCGCATGGGCTCGCGAGGCTCTGGGCCATCGGCAAGCAGAAGCTGCGCCTATGGCCCTTTCCATACTGACCGGTCTATGATTGCGCTCTCTTTTCGAGGAGGAGGATGACATGGACAAGCATCTGAAGATCGGCCTCGCTCTCGCTGCCCTGGCGGCGGCAGGGAGCCTGGCCGGCGAGGCTGCGTATGCGCAGCAGGCGAAGGAGCAGTTCTTCCCGGTGCTCGTGTATCGCACCGGACCGTACGCGCCGAACGGCGTGCCCTTCGCCAACGGGTACGTGGACTACCTCAAGCTCGTCAACGCGCGCGATGGCGGCATCAACGGCGTGAAGATCGCCTTCGAGGAATGCGAGACTGGCTACGCGACCGACCGCGGCGTCGAATGCTACGAGCGCCTGAAGGGGAAGGGCCCCACGGGCGCGACCGTTTTCCAGCCGCTCTCGACCGGCATCACATTCGCGCTCACCGACAAGTCCTTCGGCGACCACATCCCGCTCATCACCGCCGGCTACGGGCGCGCGGATTCGGTGGATGGCACGGTCTTCGGCTGGAACTTCCCCCTGGGCGGCACGTACTGGGACGCGGCGGACATCCTGATTCAGCACGTCGGCAAGAAGGAGGGCGGCGTCGCCAACCTGAAGGGCAAGAAGATCGCGCTCGTGTACCACGACTCGCCCTACGGCAAGGAGCCCATCGCGCTCCTCCAGGAGCGGGCGAAGATGTACGGGTACGACCTCATCCTCCTGCCGGTCACGCATCCGGGCGTCGAGCAGAAGGCGACGTGGCTCCAGATCCGGCAGAACCGGCCCGACTACGTCTTCTTGTGGGGCTGGGGCGTGATGAACTCGACGGCCATCAAGGAGGCGGTCGCCACCGGCTACCCGCGCGAGAAGATGTACGGCGTGTGGTGGTCGGGCGCCGAGCCCGACGTCACTCCGGCCGGCGAAGGCGCCAAGGGCTACAACGCGCTCGTCTTCCTGGCCCCCGCGGGACAAGGCGGCGTGCACAAGGACATCATCAAGTACGTGTACGACAAGGGCCAGGGCACGGGCAAGAAAGAGGAGATCGGCGACGTGCTCTATAACCGCGGCCTGACGGCGGCGATGATGGCGGTGGAGGGCGTCAAGCGCGCGCAGCTGAAGTACGGCAAGAAGCCGCTTACCGGCCAGCAGGTGCGCTGGGGCCTCGAGAACCTGGCGATCGACGACGCGGCGATCAAGCGGCTCGGTTTCACCGGTTTCATGTCGCCGATCGCCACGTCCTGCGTCGACCACGAGGGCGGGTCGGCCGCGCAGGTGCACACGTGGGACGGCACGAAATGGAACGTCCAGCCCGGCGTCTATCATGCCGACCAGCAGGTCATCAAGCCGATGATCCGCGCCTCGGCGGAAAAGTACGCGCAGGAGAAGAAACTCTCCAAGCGCGACTGCGCCAAGGAAGCGGACTGACCGCGAGCTAGAGGAACGGCCCGCGCGAGCCGTGCTTGCGCGGGCCTTTTTATGACCCCGTCCCTTCTCAACGTCAACGGCATCGAGGTGATCTACAACCACGTCATCCTCGTCCTGAAGGGCGTCTCGCTCGCCGTGCCGGAAGGCGGCATCGTGGCACTCCTCGGGGCGAATGGCGCCGGGAAGACGACCACGCTCAAGGCCGTGTCGAACCTCCTCAAGGCCGAGCGCGGGGAAGTCACCAAGGGCTACATCGAGTTCCAGGGCGAGCGCGTCGATCGGCTGAGCCCGGCGGACCTCGTGAAGCGCGGCGTTTGCCAGGTCATGGAGGGCCGCCATTGCTTCGCGCACCTCACGGTCGAAGAGAATCTCCTCACTGGCGCCTACACGCGCAGCAGCGGCGCCGCCGTGCGGGAGGATCTCGAAAAGGTGTACCACTACTTCCCCCGGCTCAGGGAGCGGAGGCATTCCCAGTCGGGCTACACCTCCGGCGGGGAGCAGCAGATGACCGCGATCGGGCGCGCGCTCATGGCGCGACC
>JAFAGU010000135.1 GCA_019237595.1 Betaproteobacteria bacterium
TGAAGCAGCCCGTGGGCGTGTGCGCGCTCATCACGCCGTGGAACTTTCCGAACGCGATGATCACCCGCAAGGCGGGTCCCGCGCTCGCGGCCGGCTGCACGGTAGTCCTGAAGCCCGCCGAACAGACACCGCTCTCCGCGCTTGCTATGGCGGAGCTCGCCGAACGCGCCGGCATCCCGAAGGGCGTGCTGAACATCGTGACCGGCGACGCGCCGGCGATCGGCGCCGAGCTGACGTCCAATCCCAAGGTACGCAAGCTCTCCTTCACTGGCTCGACAGAGGTCGGCCGCATCCTCATGCGGCAGTCTGCGGACACGATCAAGAAGCTTTCGCTCGAGCTCGGCGGCAACGCGCCCTTCATCGTCTTCGACGACGCGGACCTCGACGCCGCGGTGGAAGGCGCGATCGCGTCCAAGTACCGCAACGCGGGCCAGACGTGCGTGTGCGCGAACCGCATCTACGTGCAGGAGGGCGTCTACGACGCCTTCGCGGCGAAGCTCGCTGAAAAGGTGAAGGGCTTCAAGGTCGGCGCGGGCAACGAGCCGGGCGTGGTGATCGGACCGCTCATCGACGAGCAGGGCCTCCAGAAAGTCGAGCGCCATGTCGCCGATGCATTGTCGAAGGGCGCAAAGGTAAAGCTCGGCGGGAAAAAGCATGCCAAGGGAGGGCTCTTCTTCGAGCCGACGGTGATCACCGATGTGACGCCGGACATGGTGGTCTCCTACGAGGAGACCTTCGGGCCGGTCGCGCCGCTCATCCGGTTCAGGAGCGAGGACGAAGCGGTGAAGCTCGCGAACCATTCCGAGTTCGGGCTCGCTGGCTATTTCTACAGCCGCGACATCGGCCGCATCTGGCGCGTGGCGGAGAAGATGGAGGTCGGGATCGTTGGGGTGAACGCCGGCATCATCTCCACGGAGGTCGCGCCCTTCGGCGGCGTGAAGCAGTCCGGGCTCGGCCGCGAAGGGTCGAGGTACGGGCTCGAGGAGTTCATGGAGATCAAGTACGTGCTCGTGGGCGGGCTCGACCGCTAGATGAAGGGCGAAGAGTTCAAGGACGATTTCCGCAAGGCCCTGCCTGCGGAGCTCGTCCGCGAGCTCGCGCAGCGCTCGGCCTGGCGCGCCACCGCGGCGATCGCTGCCGATGTCGCGGTTCTAGTCCTTGCCGTTTCCCTTGGGCTCGCGTTCTGGCCCAACCCGCTGGTGCTTGTCTTCTGTATCGTCGTCACTGGCAGCCGCCAGCACGCCCTCTTCGTCATCGCGCACGACGCGGCGCACTACCTGCTGTATGCGAACCGGAGGGCCAACGACATCGTGGGTCGGCTCTGCGCCACGGTACAGGGCCTGTCCATGTGCACCTATCGCGTCATCCACCGCCTGCACCACAACAACCTTTATGGCGAGCTCGATCCCGACACCGCGCTCCACGGCGGTTACCCAAGGGGGTTTGGGTATTTGATCCGGAAATTAGCCAAAGACCTGAGCGGACTGACGGCCTGGAAGACCTACGCCTACTTCCTAGGCGGCGCGCCGGCGCTTAATACGGAGACGAACGTCGCGGTCCGGCCGCTGGATGACACGTCTGCCAAATTGAAGGAAGAAGCGCGCAAGGATCGCAACGCGGTGATCGTTTTTCATGTCGCCGCCCTCGCCTTCTTCGCGTACACGGGCTATCTCGTCCAGTACCTCGTGCTCTGGATCCTCCCGCTCGTCACGGTCGTCCAGGCGCTCCTGCGCCTGCGCGCGATCGCTGAGCACGGCGCGACGACCGACTTCTCGTCGCCGCTCACGGCGGCGCGCACGAACGTCGCGCCGCGCTGGCTCGAGTGGCTCCTTTTCCCGCACCACGTGAACTACCACATCGAGCACCACCTCCACGCCTCGGTGCCCCACTACTACCTGCCTAGGCTGCACCGCGAAATGATGGCGCGTGGAGTGCTCGAAGGCGCGGAGGTCACGCCCTTCGCGCTCACCTTGAAGAAGATCTTCGCGGAAAGAAAAGCGGCGACTACCGCCGCTTGATCTTCAATCGCATGGGCTTCATCGGCGAGCCCACGAAGCCGAGCCTGCGATAGAGCGCTTGCGCCTGCTCGTTCTGCATGTCGGTGAGGAGCGTGAGCCGCAGCACCCCTTCGGCGCGCGCCTGCTCGATCACGTACTCGAGGAGCCGGGCGCCGATGCCCTGCTTCCGGTAGTCGGAGCGAACCACCAGGTCCTCGAATAGCGCCGCCCTGCCACCCTCGGCGGTGCTGACGGTGAAGAGCAGGCTCGCCATCGCCACCACCTTGGAACCGTCGCGGGCGACGAAGAGACGTCCGAGCTTCGGGTCGGCGAAGATCATCTTGAGCGCCGCGTCCTGCTTGGAGGCGTCGGGCGTGAACTCGGCTTCCTGCTCGAAGAGGTGGCCGAGGAGCTCCACCATCTGCGGCAGGTCCTTCGCGACGGCGGGCTCGAACTTGATCGCCACGGGCGTTTCCCCTAGACGTTGAACCGGAAGTGGATGACGTCGCCGTCGCGCACGGCGTAGTCCTTGCCTTCGAGGCGCAGCTTTCCCGCTTCCTTGGCGCCCTGCTCGCCCTTGAAGGCCACGAAGTCGTCGTAGGAAGCCACCTCGGCTCGGATGAAGCCGCGCTCAAAATCGGTGTGGATCACGCCGGCCGCCTGCGGGGCCGTGGCCCCGGCGCGCACGGTCCACGCCCGCACTTCCTTGGGCCCCGCCGTGAAGTAGGTCTGCAGCCCGAGGAGGCCGTAGGCCGCGCGGATGACGCGGTTGAGGCCGGGCTCGTCCATTCCCATGTCGGCGAGGAAGACCTTCTTGTCCTCGTCCGAGAGGTCCGCGATCTGCGCCTCGATCGCCGCGCTGATGGGAACGACCGGCGCGTTTTCCTTCTTCGCGAAAGACGTCACTTTCTCGAGAAGCGCCTGCGAGCCTTTCTCCGCCACGTTGGCGACGTACATCGTCGGCTTCATGGTGAGGAGAAAGAGCGGACGCAGCACGGCCTGCTCCTCTTTCGAGAGGTCGGCAGTCCGCGCCGGCCTGCCGGCATCCAGCACCGTGCGCACCTTCTCCAGGGCCGACACGAGCCGCTGGGCTTCCTTGTCGCCGCCGGTCTGCGCGAGCTTCGCGTGCTTCGAGATCTGCTTCTCGACTGCATCGAGGTCCGCCAGCGCAAGCTCGGTGTTGATCGTCTCGATGTCCGAGACCGGGTCCACCCTGCCCGCGACGTGCACGACATTGGGGTCCTCGAAGCAACGCACGACGTGAGCGATGGCGTCGGTCTCGCGGATGTTGGCGAGGAACTTGTTGCCCAGGCCCTCGCCCTTCGACGCGCCGGCCACCAGGCCCGCGATGTCGACGAACTCGACGACCGCCGGAATGACCTTCTGCGGGCGCTCGATTCCGGCGATGACGTCCAGGCGCCGATCGGGGACCGGGACGATGCCGACGTTCGGCTCGATCGTGCAGAAGGGATAGTTCTCCGCCGCGATCCCGGCCTTCGTGAGCGCATTGAAGAGCGTCGACTTGCCGACGTTCGGCAGCCCGACGATGCCGCACTTCACGCTATTTCTTCCCGAAGAGCGATTTCAGGAGCCCCGGCTTCGCCTGCGCGGGGGCTTCCTGCCTGGACGCTTGCTTCGGCGGTTCGTTTTTCGCCTCGTCCTTCTTCGCCACGGGCTTCGCCTCAGCCTTCGGCTTCGCTTCAGTCTTCGGCTTTTCTTCCGCCTTGGGGGCCTCGACCTTCTTCGGCTTGGGCTCGGAGGAGTGAAGCTTCTGGATCGCGCCCTGCATGTCGCCCGAGAGGCAGAGCGGCAGGATTTCGAGCGCCCGTCCTAGCGCCTCGTCGATTGCGACCTTGTCCTCCTGCGAAGGCTTGTGCAGCACGTAGTCCGCGACTGCATCCTTGTCGCCGGGATGGCCGATGCCGATGCGAAGGCGCCAGTAGTCGTGGGAGGCGACGCGTTGCGAGATGTCCCGCAAGCCGTTGTGCCCGGCGATCCCGCCGCCCTGCTTGATGCGCGCGACTCCGGGGGCGAAGTCGAGCTCATCGTGGGCGACCAGGATCTCCTCCGGTTTGATCTTGAAGAACCCGGCGAGCATCTGCACCGCGCGGCCGCTTGCGTTCATGAAGCTCTGCGGCAGCAAAAGCCACGCGCCCGAGCCCTCGAGCCGGGCGACGAGCGCCTGGTACTTCGCGTCCTTGCGGAAATGCACGCCGCTCGCCTGGGCGAAGCGCTCCACCAGCCAGAAGCCGGCGTTGTGGCGCGTGCGCTCGTACTCCTTGCCCGGGTTCCCCAGGCCGACGACGAGGCGGATCACTTCTTGTCTTTTTTCTCGCCCTTGTCGGCGGCCGCGGCACCCTTGTCGGCGGCCTTGTCGGCCGGCTTCTCGCCGCCCTTCGCGTCGGCGGCAGCTTCGCCTTCCTTGGCGGGAGCCGCCTGCTCCGTCGTCGGGACGTCGGCTGCAGCCACGGCAGGCGTCTCTTCCTCGGCCACGAGAGCCGGGATGACCACCGTGGCGACCACCGGGTTCTCGTCCTTGTGGATCGCCAGCTCGACCCCCTTGGGAAGCTTGAGCTCGCGCACGTGCATCGAGTGGCCGACGGTCAGGTTGGAAAGATCCACCTCGACGAACTCCGGCAGGTCGTCGGGCAGGCAGACGATGTCGAGCTCGTTGATGACGTGGTTCACGACGCCGCCCTGCTCTTTCACGCCCGGGGATTTCTCCGCGTTAGCAAAGTGCAGGGGCACCTTCATGTGGATCTTCTTGTCCTTCGAGACCCGCTGGAAATCGACGTGCTGCACCTGCAGCTTGTAGGGGTGCATGTTCACGGCGCGCAGCAGCACCTGCTGCTTCTCCCCCCCGAGGTCGAGCGTCAGGATCGAGGCGTGGAAGCGCTCGTTCTTGAGGTTGAAGAAGAGCTCCTTGTGGTCGAGCTCGATGTTCACCGCGCCGGCGCTGCCGCCGTACACGATGCCGGGCACCCTGCCCGTGCGGCGGAGACGGCGGCTCGCACCCGTCCCATGCGCCTCGCGCTTGCGCGCCTGAATCTCGATTGCCATTTTTCGTTGCTCCTGGAGTTGGCCGGCGCCACCGCGACCAGTGCGCGCCGGGGTTGAAAAGCCCTTATTCGATAAAGAGGGAAGAGACCGATTCCTCGGTGTAGATGCGCAGGATCGTCTCCGCGAGCAGCCCGGCGACGGAAAGCTGCCGGATCTTGCGGCACGAGCGCGCGTCCTCGTGCAGCGGAATGGTATCGGTGACGACGAGCTCGTCCATCTCGGAGGCGGCGATGCGCTTCACCGCCTCGCCCGAAAGGACCGCATGGGTGCAATAGGCGACGACCTTCTTCGCGCCTTCCTTCTTCAGGACTTCGGCCGCCTTCACCAGCGTGCCGGCCGTATCGACCATGTCGTCCATGATGACGCAGGTGCGGCCTTGCACCTCGCCGATCACGTTCATTACCTCGGCGACGTTCGCCTTCGGACGGCGCTTGTCGATGATGGCGAGATCGGATTCCAGCCGCTTCGCGAGCGCGCGCGCTCGGACCACGCCGCCGACGTCGGGGGAGACCACGATCAGGTTCTCGTAGCGCTGCTTCCAGACGTCGCCCAGCAGCACCGGCGCGGCGTAGATGTTGTCCACCGGCAGGTCGAAGAAGCCCTGGATCTGGTCGGCGTGCAGGTCCATGGTCAGGACGCGCGCCACGCCAACCGAAGTGAGCATGTTGGCGACGACCTTGGCACTGATCGCCACTCTCGCGGAGCGGGGGCGGCGGTCCTGGCGCGCGTAGCCGAAGTAGGGAATCGCCGCCGTGACGCGCGCCGCTGAGGAGCGCTTCAGGGCGTCGATCATCACGAGCAGCTCCATGAGGTTGTCGTTCGTCGGCGCGCAGGTGGACTGGAGCACGAACACGTCCTTGCCACGCACGTTCTCGAGCAGCTCGACCATGACCTCGCCGTCGGAGAACTTGCCCACGATCGCGCGGCCGATGGCGAGCCCCAGGTGCTTGGCCACCTCCTGCGCGAGCCTCGGGTTCGCGTTGCCGGTGAACACCATGAGGCGGTCGAGCGGCGCGCCCTTGCCCATGTGGTTCAGCGTGTTCATGTCGCGCTCATGCAGTAATGGCTGGGGAGGAAGGATTCGAACCCTCGAATGCCGGAATCAAAATCCGGTGCCTTAACCAGCTTGGCGACTCCCCAGTTGTGGCTTCAACATTCTTCAAGGAGCGGGTGGCGATCGAGCCCTTTCGCCACGAACCCGCCCATCCCCCCGGGCAGCTGGTCATACACCGCGAGCGCCTCCGCCTCGGAGCCGAATTCGGCGAAGACGCAGGCACCGGATCCCGTCATGCGCGCCTGCGGCGAGCGAGCCCGCAGCCACTCGAGATGCCGTGCGACTTCGGGATAGCGTGCGCTCACGACCGGCTCGAGATCGTTGCGACCCTGTCCCGAGAAAAAGGGCGGTATTTTGAGTCGTTTCGTATCTCGTGTCAACGCGCTCGAGGCGAAGACTTCCTTCGTCGAAACCGAAACTTGCGGCGTGAGAACGAGATACCAGGCCGGGGGCAAATCGAGGGGAAGCAGACGCTCGCCGACGCCCTCGCCGAGCGCGTTTTTGCCGTGGATAAAGAAGGGGACATCGGCGCCGATCGCGAGCCCGATCGTCGCGAGCTCCGCCGGATCGAGCCCGAGCTTCGCGAGCCTGTTGAGGGCTATCAGGACAGTTGCGGCGTCCGACGACCCGCCGCCCATTCCGCCGCCCACGGGGAGCTTCTTCTCGAGGGCGAGCTCGCAGCCGACCTTCAGCGCCCGCGCGGCCTTCACGCACAGGTTGTCCTCTCCGAAGGCTCCGGAGAAACGCACTTCACGATCGGGCCGCAAGGCGATTCCGACCCGGTCGCAGCAATCGACGAGGCGGAAGACCGTCTGCAGCTCGTGGTAGCCGTCGGCGCGGCGGCCCAGCACATGAAGAAAGAGGTTCAGCTTTCCCGGCGCCGGGTACCAGGTCATTTCCATGCGGGGTCGCGAGGATCCGCGTTCGCCGTGGTCACTTCCACTCGGAAATGGCCAGGCGCAGGTCCACGCCGGGATAGGAGAGCCGCAAGCGCCTGGGCCGTCCTTCGGCGTCGCGCTCGAGGATCTCCACCTTCCAGCCGCGCTTCTCCAGCTCGGTCGCAGGCAATCCGCGCACGGCGTCCGCGAGCCCTTGCAGCGGGAGGCGATAGCCGAGCGCCTGCTCGGAAATCGACTCGGCATCCGGTCCGCGGTACTCCTTCGGCTCGGCGGTCGTCAGCACGACGCCGTTGCGATCGCGAACGATGCGCGCGACGCCCTGGCCGATGGGGGTCGTGATGAGCATCTCGTCGGCGTCCGCGCCGTGGCGCCACGCGATATTGCCGCTAAAGGCCTCTTCGCCCTGGCGCGCGGCGAGCCGGCCCGCAAGCTCGAACACCGGTTGCTCTGGAGCTGCGCGCTCGAGCTGTGCGCAAGCGGTAACGACGAGCAGCGCCGCGACCTGGAGCGCTCGCCCCGCCGCTCCGGCCTTCACCGCAGGCCGGCAGGCGCGAGCCGCTTGATCGTCTTCAGCAGCGTGTCGTTGTCGGGCGAAGCTTCCAGCGCCTCGCGCCAGACGCGCGCGGCCTCTGCTCGATCGCCGCTCACCCAAAGCACTTCGCCGAGGTGCGCGGCGATATCGGCGTCCTGCCGCCCGTTGTAGGCGCGGCGGAGCTCGCGCGTCGCGCCCTTGAGGTCGCCCTGGCGATAGAGCACCCAGCCCAGGCTATCGATGATGAACGCATCTTCCGGCGCAAGCTCGAGCGCGCGCTCGACGAGCTTTCGCGCTTCCGGGAGGCGCGTGTTCCGATCGGCGAGCGAATAGCCGAGCGCATTGTAGGCATGCGCATGGTCCGGGCGAATCTCGATCAGCTTGCGCAGGTTGGACTCGAGGACGTCGAAGCGGTCGAGCTTTTCCGCCGTGAGCGCCGCGTCGTAGAGGAGGTCCGGCTGGTCGGGATCTTTCCTGAGGGCGTCCTCGAGGAGCTTGTACGCATCGGGCGTGCGGTTCGCGTCGCGCAGCACCTGCGCCTCGGCGACGGTGAGCTGCACCTCGTCGCCGGGCCCGTCCGGCTCGACCTTGCGCAGGTACTGGATCGCCTCGTCCACCTTGCCCTGCTTCGCCATGACGCTCGCCGTGCGAATGCGCGCCGGCAGCGCCTGCTCGCCGCTGTCGATCTGCTGGTACCACTGGATCGCCTGGTCCCACTGCTTCTGCTCTTCCGCGATCTGGCCGAGGATGTAGCGCGCCTGCTGCGGATCCCGATAGTTCAGCCCGAGGAGGCGCTTCATGTTCTCCTCGGCAGTGGCGTAGTCCTTCAGCTGGAAGGCGAGGACGCCGACTGCGTAGACCACGTCGGGATTGCCGGGATTGGACGCGAGGAGCGCCTCGAACTGCTTGCGGGCCTCGGGAAAGCGCTTCTCCATGACGAGAGCGCGGGCGTAGTTCAGCCGCGCCTCGCGGGAATTCGGATATTTCTCCACGAAGGCGCCGAGGCGCCGCGAGGCCTCGGCAGGCGAGCGCTTCTGGAGGAGTTGCGCCTCGAAGATGGCTGCGAGCTCCCACTCGGGCCGCAGCGCGGATGCCTGGCGAACGGCAGCGAGCGCCGCCGCGTCGTCGCCCGCCGTAGCCGCCGCCTGAGCGACCGCAAAGTGCGCCTGAGCGACGCCGGGGTACTTGGCCGCGAGCTGCCGGACCACTCGCAGGTTGGACTGCTTGTCCGGGTTTCCGGAGAGCAGCCGGTTGATCTGCATGAACCCGTTTTCGACGTTCACGCCATCGGCGGCGAGAAGCTTCTCGATGTAAGGCTCGGCCTCCTCGACGCGCTTCGCGCTGATGAGGAGCGCCGCGAGCACCTGGAGCGCTTGCGGCGAGGCGGGCTCGATCGACTGCCATGCCCGAGCCGCCTCGAGTGCGAGGTCCGGAAGCTTGGCGGCATTGGCGACTTCCACTGCGCGCCGCGCGATGCGGGGATCGCGTGTCCTCTTCGCCACGTCGATGAATGTCCTCGCGGCGAGCGCAGGCTCGTTGCGCTGGGCGGCGACCTCTCCGAGGAGCAGCTCGTAGAGCGTCTGCTCGCTCAAGTCCGCTTCGGCTGGCTGGCCGAGCGCGATGGGGGAAATCGCGCCCATGACAAGCGCGAGGGCGAGCGTGGCAACTCTTGGCATCAGCAGGGGGATGGGACTGGGCGGCAGGGCTGTCTTCGGTATATTAAGTTTACCGTGCCGGAACTCCCCGAAGTTGAAGTCACGCGCCGCGGCCTTGCGCCCCGCTTGCGCGGGCGCGCGATATCGGGCGTCGCGATCCGCGAGCGCCGGCTGCGCTGGCCCATCCCCGACGCCGTGCGCAGGCTCGCCGGCAAACGCGTGCGCGGAATCGGGCGCCGGGGCAAGTACCTGCTCATGGACTGCGGCGCAGGGCACCTCATCCTGCACCTCGGCATGTCGGGAAGCCTGCGGCTCGTCGCTGCGGGGACGCCTGCCGGGAAGCACGATCATTTCGACCTCGAGTTCGGCGACCGGGTTCTCCGGCTTCGCGATCCACGCCGCTTCGGCGCCGTCCTCTGGACTGCCGGCGAGCTTGCGAAGCATCCGCTCCTCGCCCACCTCGGCCTCGAGCCGCTCTCCAGCGAGCTCACCGGCGAGCGGCTGCATGCGCTCTCGCGCGGCGCCCGCGTGAGCATCAAGCAGTTCCTCATGGACGCGCGGCGACTGGTCGGAGTGGGCAACATTTATGCGAGCGAGAGCCTCTTCCTCGCGCGGATTGCGCCCCGCATGCGGGCGGGCAAGCTCAGCCGCGAGAAGAGCGAGCGGCTCTCGGCAGCCATCAAGCGCACGCTGCACACCGCGATCCGCGCCGGCGGATCGAGCCTGCGCGATTTCGTTTCGAGCGATGGCGAGCGGGGTTATTTCCAGAATCGCTCGTGGGTGTACGGCCGCGAGGGCAAGCCCTGCCGGCGCTGCGGCACCGCGATCCGGCGCATCGTCCAGGGCGCGCGCGCGACGTATTACTGCCCGCGCTGCCAGACGTGAGCTAGGACTTCGCGCCGGTCTTGCGCTTCAGCCGCGCCTCGACGAGCGGGTGGACGAACTTGGAGACGTCGCCCCCGAGCGCCGCGATCTCGCGCACGAGCGTCGCCGAGATGAACATGTGCTGCTCCGAGGGCGTGAGGAACACCGTCTCGAACTCAGGGTAGAGGCTGCGGTTCATGCCGGCAAGCTGGAACTCATACTCGAAATCGGAGACGGCACGCAGACCGCGCAGCGCCACGCGAGCGCCCTGCGCTCGCACGAAGTCGATGAGCAGGCCGCTGAACCCCACGATCTGGAGGTTCTTCACGTCGGCGAGCACCTCGCGCGCCATCGCCACGCGCTCGTCGCGCGTGAAGAACGTGCGCTTCGCCGTGCTCTCGGCGACGCCGAGCACGAGCGTGTCGAAGATCGTTGCCGCGCGTCTCACGAGGTCCTCGTGCCCCCGCGTGAGCGGGTCGAACGTTCCAGGATAGACGGCCTTGATCATCGCTTCTCCAGGAGCTGGTAGCTCACCTGCCCCGCGCGCGCTCGGCGCAGCTCGCGCCAGCCTTCGCCCGGCGCGACCGGCTCGGCAGCTTCCACGTAGACTCGCCCCGCGTCGGCGAGCCGCGGCGGCAGGCGCTCGAGCGTGGCGGCGAGCGCATTCTGCCTGAAGGGCGGATCGAGGAAAACCAGGTCGAATCGCTCGTCGCCGAATTCGAGATAGCGCAACGCCTCGTCGAAGATGAGCTCCACGCGCGGCGCCGGCAGGAGCGCTTTCGCCTGGCGCAGCGCTTCGTAGGCGACACGATCGTTCTCGACCATGACCACGCGCGCGGCGCCGCGCGAGGCGGCTTCGAAGCCGAGCGCGCCCGTGCCGGCGAAGAGGTCGAGGCAGGTGCAGCCGTCGAGCCGCTGCCCGAGCCAGTTGAACAGCGTCTCGCGCACGCGGTCGCCCGTCGGTCGCAAGCCAGGACGATCGGGCACCGCGAGCCTGCGGCCGCGATACTCGCCCGCGATGATGCGCACCTTTCCCGGGCGTTCGCGGCGGGTCGTCTTGGTAGAATGCACCGGTCCATGGTAGCAGCGCTTTCCTGGGCCGCGCGCCTCAAGGCAGGGCTCGCGCGCACGCGCGATGTCCTCAATACCCCGGTGTCCGAGCTCTTCACCCGCACGCGGGTGGACGAGTCGCTCTACGAGGAACTTGAGACCGCGCTCCTGCAGGCCGATTGCGGCGTTTCCGCGACGCAGGCGCTCCTCGACTCGGTGCGCAAGCGAAAGCCGCAGGATGGCGCGGCGCTCAAGGCGGCGTTGCGCGATGCGATCGCGGAGCTCCTGCAGCCGCTCGAGAAGCAGCTCGATTTCTCCGCGAAAAAGCCCTACGTCATCATGGTCGCCGGCGTCAACGGCACGGGAAAGACGACTTCGATCGGCAAGCTCGCAAAGTGGCTCCAGGGACAAGGCGCCTCGGTCATCCTCGCCGCGGGCGACACGTTCCGCGCCGCGGCGCGCGAGCAGCTCGTCGCCTGGGGCGAACGCAACGGCGTGCCGGTGCTCGCCAAGGCCTCCGGCGACCCTGGCGCGGTGGTATTCGACGCACTCGCCGCCGCGCGCGCGCGCGGCGTGCGGGTAGTCATAGCCGATACCGCCGGCCGGCTTCCGACGCAACTGCACCTCATGGAGGAAATCCGGAAAGTGAAGCGCGTCGCGGCGAAGGCACAGGAAGGCGCGCCGCACGAGATCCTCCTCGTCCTCGATGCGAACACCGGCCAGAACGCGCTCTCCCAGGTGAAGGCGTTCGACGATGCGCTCGGCCTCACCGGCCTCGTCGTCACCAAGCTCGACGGCACCGCGAAGGGCGGCGTGCTGTGCGCCATTGCCAGGGAGCGTCCCATTCCGGTCATGTTCGTCGGCGTCGGCGAAGGCATCGACGACCTGAGGCCCTTCGTGGCGAAGGACTTCGCCGAGGCGATCGTTGGTTAGCTTCTCAGCCGTCGCGAAGCGCTACCCCGGCGGCCAGGAGGCGCTGCGCGACGTGACGTTCGCGGTCGAGCCGGGCGAGCTCGTCTTCCTCACCGGTCGTTCGGGGGCCGGAAAGTCGACCGTGCTCAAGCTCATCCCTGCGATCGAGCGGCCCTCGGCCGGCACCGTGCTCGTGAACGGCCAGAACGTGGGCGCCCTGAAGCGCGCGGCGATTCCGTTTCTCCGGCGCAACGTCGGGCTCGTATTCCAGGACCAGAAGCTCCTCTACGACCGAAACGTCTTCGAGAACGTCATGCTGCCTCTCGCGTTCTCGGGTCATCCACTGCGCGAAGCCGCGCGGCGCGCGCGCGCGGCGCTCGACAAGGTCGGCCTCCTCGCGCGGGAAAAATCCAACCCGGTCCAGCTCTCCGGCGGCGAGCAGCAACGGCTCGCCATCGCGCGCGCCGTCGTCAATCGCCCGGCGCTTCTCGTAGCGGACGAGCCGACCGCTAACCTCGACGCGGAATCGGCCGCGCGCATCCTGGACATCTTCGTCGAATTCCAGCGCGTGGGCGTGACGGTCCTCGTCGCGAGCCACGACCGCGAGCTCATCGCGCGGTACGGCAAGCGCATTCTTCAACTCGACCAGGGGCGGCTGCAGTGACGGCCTGGCTGCGCCAGCACCGCCACGCTTTCGCCATCGCCGCCGCGCGCTTTGCGAGCAGCGGAGGATTGCTGAGCGCCGTCGTGATCGGGATCGCCTTGTCGCTTCCCGCCGGCGGCTATGCGCTGCTCGAAGGGTTGCGCGGCCTCGCTTCGCGGCTGACGCTCGATCCGCAAGTATCCGTGTTCCTTCGTCCCGAGGCGAAGCGAGCGGACGCCGAGGCGCTTGGCGCCCGGTTGCGCGGCGACGCTCGCGTGTTGCGCGCGCGATTCGTCCCGCGCGAGGATGCGCTCAAGCAGCTCTCCTCGGTGCAGGGCATGCCGGAGGTGATCGCCGCCCTCGGGCGCAACCCGCTTCCGGACGCTTACGTCCTGACTGTGCGCGAAGGTGCCGTGGACGCGCTCGCCGACGACTTGCGCAAGGAGGCGGCCGTCGACCAGGTGCAGGCGGATGCCGTGTGGGCGCGCCGCCTCGCGGCGGCCGAGTCGATCGCCCGCCTCGCGCTATGGCTGCTCGCCGCGGTCCTCGCCTTCGGGACCGTAGCCGTGACGTTCAACACCATCCGGCTCCAGATCCTGACGCAGCAGGAGGAAATCGCCGTGTCGAAACTCCTCGGCGCGACCGACGCCTTCATCCGCCGGCCCTTCTACTACCTGGGCCTGCTCCAGGGCGCAGCCGGCGGACTCCTGGCCGTCTTCGTCGTGCTTGGGGGACTGGGGCTGCTCAACCGGGGCGTCGCCCGCCTAGCCGAGTCATACGGGTCGGCGTACCGGCTCCCGGCGCTCGGCATGACCGACGCAGTCGCGGTCATCGCCTTTGCGGGCCTGCTGGGTTGCATTGGCGCTTCGCTTTCGGTGGGCCGGCACCTTCGGCGGCTAGACGGGTCCTAAGTGCTGCTCGGGCAAGGCTGGCTCAGTTATGTAAGCGCATGCTTACACCAAATCCTTTGCCTGGAACGAAACCCTTGCTTAGCACTCTAATACCGTGAGTGCTAAACTATTCGCAGGAGGTACTGCCTTTATGCAGCAAACGCTGGCGCTGAATTCCGCGATGCCGGTCCCGATGCCGAC
>JAFAGU010000017.1 GCA_019237595.1 Betaproteobacteria bacterium
CACAGAGAGCGCGGCCTCATTGAGCGCTCGATCGGCGGCTGCGGGGCGCCAGAAACGGAAGCTGTGGCCTTCGCGCGCCTGCACGGCGAGCGCGACGTTCTGCAGGACGGTGAAATCGGAATAGAGGCTCGTGATCTGGAAGGAGCGCCCGAGCCCCTTGCGCGCGCGCGCCGGCGCGGCAAGGACCGTGATGTCATCGCCCGCGAAAGCGATCTGACCCTCGTCCGGGCGCAGGTTACCCGCGAGCTGCGCGATGAGAGTGGTCTTGCCGGCGCCATTGGGGCCGATGATCGCGTGCGTCTCGCCTTCCGCAACCGCAAGGTGCACGCCGTCCGTCGCGTTCAGCGCGCCGAAGCTCTTGCGCAATCCCGAGACCTGGAGGAGCTCAGGCATCGGGCTTGTAGAAGATGCCGGCGAGGCCGCGGCGGAAGAAGATGACGCTCAGCACGAGGAGCGGGCCGAGGATCGCCTGCCAGTGCTCGGTCCAGCCTTTCAGCACCTCCTCCACGAGCAGCAGGGCGAACGCGCCGAGGACCGGTCCTGCGCGGCTCGCCATGCCGCCGAGGATCACCATGAACATGAGGTCTCCCGACTGGATCCAGCTCATATAGCTCGGTGCGATGTAGTTCGCATGGTTCGCGTAGAGCGCCCCTGCCAGGCCGCACAGGGCGCCGGCGATCACGAAGGCGACGAGCCGGTAGGGATAGGGAGAAATCCCGAGCGCGCGCGTGCGGGCGTCGTTCGACTTGGCCGCGCGGAGCGCCATCCCGAAGCGTGAGTTCACGATGCGATGCACGAGGAAGACGGCGAGCAGCATCAGCACGAGGGCGACGTAGTAACTCTGCACAGGGTCGGCCAGGTCGAGGGCCGGGAAGCGGCTCCTCGCTTTGAGGCGCATGCCGTCGTCGCCGCCGAACGCATCGAGCGAAAGCCCGAGGTAGTAGAGCATCTGCGTGAAGGCGAGGGTGATCATGATGAAGTAGAGCCCGCTCGTACGCAGCGAAATCGCGCCGATGGCGGCGGCGACGAGCGCCGAGGCGCCGATCGCGACGGCCCATTGCGCCCAACCATTCGTGACGCCGTAGAAGGCAAGGATGCCCACCGCGTAGGCGCCGATGCCGAGGTAGGCGGCGTGGCCGAACGAAACCATCCCGCCGTAGCCGAGGATGAGGTTGAGGCTCGTCGCGGCGATGGCGAGAATCATGACGCGCCGCACGAGGTCGATGTAGAAGGGCTGCGCAAGGGCGCTCGCGACCGGAGGGAGCAGGGCGAGGACAATCGCCGCTGCGATCCAGAAGAGGGAGGCGCGGTTCATCGGCCTTGGAAGAGCCCGGCCGGCTTCAGGGCAAGGACCGCCGCCATGAGCAGGTAGATGAGCATCGACGCGAGCGCCGGCCCCGCCGCCTCGGCCGCAGGCGCGGAAATCATCGTGGCGAGGAGCGGCTTCAGGAACGCGCGGCCGAGCGTATCGACCACGCCCACGATCACGGCGCCGACGAGTGCGCCGCGGATGGAGCCGATGCCGCCGATCACGATCACCACGAGCACCTGGATGAGGATCAGGTCGCCCATGCCGGGCTGCACGGCGTAGATCGGCCCGGCCATCAGCCCAGCGAGGCCGGCAAGCGCCGCGCCGAAGCCGAACACGAACGTATAGAGGAGCCGGATATTGACCCCGAGCGCCGCGACCATGGCACGGTTCGACGCCCCGGCGCGGACGAGCATACCGACGCGCGTGCGCTGCACGACGTACCAGAGCACGAGGGCGACCGCGAGGCCGACCGCGAGCACGGCAAGCCGGTACACGGGATAAGTGGAGCCGCCGAAAAGCTGCACATGGCCCTGGAGCCACTTGGGGATCGAGGCGTAGAGGCTGCCGCGTCCCCACACCATGGAAACGAGCTCGTTGAAGAAAAGGATGAGGCCGAAGGTGGCGAGCACCTGGTCGAGGTGGTCGCGCTCGTAGAGCGCTCGAAGCGCGATCACTTCGACCAGCATTCCGACGAGGAGGGCGCCGGCGAAGCCTGCGAGCACGCCCGCGGCATAGCTGCCGGTCCATTGCGTGGCCGCGACGGCGAAGTAGGCGCCCAGCATGTAGAGCGACCCGTGCGCCAGATTCACCATGTTCATGATGCCGAGCACGAGCGTGAGCCCCGCGGCCATGAGGAAGAGCATCACGCCGTACTGCAGGCCGTTCAGCAGCTGCTCGAAGATCAGCGCGACTGGCATGAAAAAGGGCGCCTCCCGCGCCCTTTCGTCATTCGTGGAAGTTCCTCGCCCCGATTATGCACGCTTGCCCGCGGCAGCCCGGAGCTAGGCCGCCTGCTTCATGCGCTCGCGCACCAGGGCAAGCCAGTGTTCGCACCATTCGAGCGCCGTCTCCTCCGGAAGGATGCCGCTCGACGCGTCGTGCATGTGGCGCTCGCCAATGCGCTGGGCGCCCAGCCCGGAGAGAAGCTCGTCGAAGCGCTTGCCGCCGAAGTTGAAGGTCTCGGCGTAGGTGCGGTCGCCCAGCCCGAAGACGCCGTAGCGCACGCGGGAGAGGTCGGGGCGGGCGGATTGCAGGTGCTCGTAGAACCCCTTGGCGTTGTCGGGCACGTCGCCCTGGCCGTACGTGGAGGTGCAAACAAGGAACACGCCCTCGCGCTCGAACACCGAGCCGTCTAGGCGGTCCATGAGGAGCGTCTCCACCTCCACGTCGTCCCCGCCCAGGGCAAGCTCCATTTCCTGCGCGCACAGCTGCGCCGTGCCGGTCATCGTGCCGACGAGGATGGTGATTCGAAGCGACATTGACGTGACACTATATTGCAGCCTAGAATGACCGTCAAGCAGTATAGTGCATTGACCGCCGTCATGTTCGCATCCTTTCCTCCTACCCGGCCTTGAACGCGCCGCTCACACCCCTGCAGCAGGACGCCGCCTATCTCGTGCGCCTGGGCGAGCGCGTGCGCGCCTGGCGCGGCGAGCACGCGATGACGCGCAAGGCGCTGTCGCTCGCTTCCGGGATCTCGGAGCGCTACATTGCGCAGCTCGAGTCCGGCCGCGGCAATATTTCTATCCTCCTGCTGCGCAAGCTTTCCCGAGCGATGCGCATCCGGGTCGAGGAGCTCGTCGCCGACGAGGGCGTCTCGCCGCGCAGCGAGCGGATCGCGCTCGTGGGCTTGCGCGGCGCCGGCAAGTCAACGCTGGGGCAGCGGCTCGCGCAGCTCCTTCGCGTGCCGTTCGTCGAGCTCGACAAGGAAGTCGAGAAGCTCGCCGGCGTGAAGCTGGGCGAGGTGTTCGCCATGTACGGGCACGACTCGTTCCGGCGCTTCGAGCGCCGCGCGCTCGAGCAGGTGCTCGCGAGCCACCCGCGCGCGGTCATCGCCACGGGGGGAAGCCTCGTCACGGACCCGCTCACGTACGATCTGCTCCTCAAGCATTGCCTGTGCGTCTGGCTCAAGGCGTCTCCCGAGGAGCACATGTCGCGCGTCATCGCGCAGGGCGACATGCGGCCTTTCAAGGGCCACTCGGCCGCGCTGCAGGAGATCCGCAAGCTCCTCCGCGACCGCGAATCGCTCTACGCGAAGGCCGACCTCGTCCTCGAAACGTCCAACCGATCCCTGAAGCACAGCCTGCAGGAAATGAAGAGGCTCCTCGCATGATCTCCTACGAGACCGACCCCTCGCGCTACCACCATTGGAAGCTCGCCTTCGACGGCCCGATCGCCACCCTCACGCTCGACGTGGCGGAGGACAAGGGCCTGGTTCCGGGCTATAAGCTGAAGCTGAACAGCTACGACCTCGGCGTCGACATCGAGCTGCACGACGCGGTGAACCGCATCCGCTTCGAGCACCCAGAGGTGAAGACCGTCGTCGTCACGAGCGGCAAGAGCCGCATGTTCTGCTCCGGCGCGAACATCTACATGCTCGGGACTTCGAGCCACGCGTGGAAGGTGAACTTCTGCAAGTTCACCAACGAGACGCGCAACGGCCTCGAGGACTCGAGCCGCCAGTCCGGGCTCAAGTTCCTCGCCGCGCTGAACGGCACGACGGCGGGCGGCGGCTACGAGCTCGCGCTCGCGTGCGACGAGATCGCGATGATCGACGACCGTTCCTCGACCGTCTCGCTTCCGGAGGTGCCGCTCCTCGGCGTGTTGCCGGGCACCGGCGGCCTGACGCGGCTCGTCGACAAGCGCAAGGTTCGCCGCGACCTCGCCGACGTCTTCTGCACTACGGCCGAGGGCGTTCGCGCCGACCGGGCGAAGGAGTGGGGCCTCGTCGACCACATCGCGAAGCCCCAGCAGTTCGCCGACATGGTGAAGGCGCGGGCGCTCGAGCTCGCGAAGCTCTCCGACCGTCCCGGCGGGCAAGGCGTGGCGCTTGCGCCGCTCGGCGAGAACAGGCTTGTTTCCGTGTCCGTGGACCGCGAAGGCAGGAAAGCGGAAATTCTGGTGAAGGGTCCGAAGGAGGTCGCCCTGCAGCGCACCGCGGACTGGTATCCGCTGCGCCTCGCGCGCGAGCTCGATCGGGCGATCCTCGACCTGCGCACGAACTACCTCGACGTCGGCCTCTGGATCCTGAAGACGCAGGGCGACATGCAGAAAGTCCTGGATCTCGATTCGGTTTTGGGAGAAAACTCCCGCGATTGGTTCGTGCGGGAAACGATCGGCTACCTGCGGCGCACCCTTTCCCGGCTGGACGTCTCTTCGCGCTCGCTTTTCGCGGTCATCGAGCCCGGCTCGTGCTTCGCCGGCACGCTCCTCGAGGTCGCGCTCGCGGCCGACCGGAGCTACATGCTAGACATCGAGAACGGGCCTTCGCTGGCCCTCTCGAAGCTGAACTACGGCGCCTACCCGATGGCGAGCGGTTTTCCTCGCCTCCACGCCCATTACTGCGGTGCGGTTCCCGCCCTTCCCTTGAATGAATTGCTTGGGACCGCAAAAGCCAAGGCGCTGGGGCTGGTGACGTTCGCGCCGGACGACATCGACTGGGAAGACGAGGTGCGCATTGCGGTGGAGGAGCGCGCGAGCCTTTCGCCCGATGCGCTGACCGGGATGGAGGCGAGCCTGCGCTTCGCAGGCCCGGAGACCATGCTCACGCGGGTCTTCGGCAGGCTCACGGCCTGGCAGAACTGGATCTTCAACCGGCCCAACGCGGTGGGCGAGCAGGGCGCGCTGAAGGTCTACGGCACCGGGGCGAAGGCGAAATTCAACTGGGAACGCGTGTAAACAGACCAAGAGGCAACTCGAGCCATGAGCGGCATCAACTACAGCGAGAAGATCCCGAACAACGTCAACCTCGTGGGCGACCGCACGCTGCAGCGCGCGCTCGAGCATTGGCAGCCGCAGTTCCTCCAGTGGTGGCACGAGATGGGGCCGAGCGACTTCGAGGCGGCCGACGTCTACCTCCGGACGGCGACTTCCGTCGACGCACAAGGCTGGGCGCACTACGGCGCGGTGAAGATGCCGGAGTACCGCTGGGGAATCTTCCTCGCCGATCCGGTGGCGGACCGCAAGATCGGCTTCGGCGATGCGATGGGGCAGCCGGCGTGGCAGCAGGTTCCCGGCGAGTACCGCTCGACGCTTAGGCGCCTCATCGTCACTCAGGGCGACACCGAGCCCGCGTCGGTCGAGCAGCAGCGCATGCTCGGGCACACGTGTCCGTCCCTCTACGACCTTCGCAACCTCTTCCAGGTGAACGTGGAGGAGGGAAGGCACCTCTGGGCGATGGTGTACCTCCTGCACGCCTACTTCGGCCGCGACGGCCGCGAGGAGGCCGAGGGGCTCCTCGCGCGCCATTCCGGAGACGCGGACAAGCCGAGGATCCTCAGCACGTTCAACGAGCCCATGTCGGACTGGCTCTCCTTCTACTGCTTCACCTACTTCACGGACCGGGACGGCAAATACCAGCTGAAGAGCCTTGCGGAAAGCGCCTTCGACCCGCTCTCGCGCACCTGCCGCTTCATGCTCACGGAGGAAGCGCACCACATGTTCGTCGGCGAGACGGGCATCGGCCGGGTCGTGCGGCGAACGCTCGAGGTCATGAAGGAGCTCGGCACGGAGGACCCGGCCAGGATCCGCGCTCACGGCGCGGTCGACCTGCCGCTCCTGCAGCGCTACCTCAACTTCTGGTGCTCGAGCTCGCTCGATCTCTTCGGGAGCGAGATTTCCTCGAACTCCGCCGCGAACTTCGCGAACGGCCTCAAGGGCCGGCCCGACGAGAGCCAGTACGAGGACCACGTCCTGCGCAACGCCACGTTCCGCATGCCGCAGCCCGACGGCACGGCCGAGGACGTGCCGATGCTGAACGCCATCAACGAGCTCATGCGCGAGTCCTACCTCAAGGACTGCGAGATCGGCCT
>JAFAGU010000265.1 GCA_019237595.1 Betaproteobacteria bacterium
CGAGCACGGCGAGGCCATAGCGCTCGGCCGCCGCTTCGCCGGCGATCGCTGCCGCGCCCGCCTCCCCGCTCGCCCGGCGCGCGGCTTCGGCGTTGGACGCGACGGGGATGCGCTCGACGCCGGGAAGGTTCTTCGCCAGCCAGGCGTGGCACTGGGCAAGCGACTGCGCATGGGAGTAGATCCTCTTCACTCCGGCAATTTCTTTTTCCCTCAAAAGCAGGTTCTGCTGCACGCGCAGCTCGATCTCCGCGCAGATACGCAGCGGCGTAAGGAGCAGGAGGTCGAGCGTGCGGCCGACCGCGCCCTCGGTCGAATTCTCCACCGGCACGACCGCGAACTGCGCCGCGCCGGACTCGCAGCGGCGGAACGCGTCGTCGACGGAGGCCTCGGGCATCCCCTGCACCGCCGTGCCGAAGTGCTTGCGCACCGCCTGCTCGCTGAAGGTGCCTTCCGGGCCGAGATAAGCGACCTTGATCCCTTCCTCGAGCGCGCGGCAGGCGGAGATGATCTCGCGGAAGACGCCGGTCATCCGCTCCGCCGGCAGCGTCTTCGCCAGGCCGGCGATGCGGCGCAGGATCTCGGTTTCCCGCTCGGGACGATAGGCGCCGTTGCCGCCTTTCAATGCGCCGATGCGCCCGGCGAGGCCGGCGCGGCGCTCGAGCGCCGCGGCGATCTCCTCGTCGAGCCGGTCGATCTCCGCGCGAAGCTTGCCGATCTCGTCGCCCATGCGGCGCCTAGCCGCCGTCGACGGGAAGGTAGCGCACGGCGAGCACGCCCTGGAGCGCCGCGAGCTCGCCGAGCGCTTCGGAGGACACGGCGGTGTCGGCGTCGACGAGCGTGTAGGCCATCTCCCCCTTGGACTTGTTCAGCATGTTGTGGATGTTGATCTTACGCCGGCCGAGCGCGTGCGAGATCCGCCCGAGCATGTCCGGGACGTTGGCGTTGGCGATCGCGAGGCGGTAGGGCGCCTCGCGCGGCATCACGGCGTCGGGGAAGTTCACCGCGTTGGTGAGGTTGCCGTGCTCGAGGTATTCGCGCAGCTCGTCGACGACCATCACCGCCGAGTTGTCCTCCGCCTCGCCGGTCGAGGCGCCGAGGTGAGGGAGCGCGATCACGCCTGCCGCCCCGAGGAGTTTGGCGCTCGGGAAATCGGTGACGTACCACTTCAGCCGCTTCGCCTGGAGCGCGGCCAGCACCGCCTCGTCGGCCACCACGCCCTCGCGCGAGAAATTGAGGAGCACCGCGCCCTCCTTCATGTGCGAGAGGTTCTTGGCGTTGATGAGGTGGCGCGTCTTCTCCATGAGCGGCACGTGGAGGCTCACGAAATGGCTGCCCTTCAGGACTTCGTCGATCGAGCCGGCGCGCTTCACCTGCGAGGGCAGGCTCCAGGCGGCCTCCACGGTGATGTGCGGGTCGTAGCCGAGCACGTTCATCCCGAGCCGGATCGCCGCGTCGGCGACGAGGCTGCCGATCTTGCCCAGGCCGACGAGGCCGAGCGTGTGTCCCGGCAGCTCGAAGCCCGCAAACTGCTTCTTGCCGTCCTCGATGCGCTTCTCGAGCTCAGGAGAGTCCTTCTGGGTGGAAACGAATTGCAGGGCGGGCGCGAGATTCCGCGCGGCGAGGAGCATGCCGGCGAGCACGAGCTCCTTCACGGCATTGGCGTTCGCGCCCGGGGCGTTGAACACCGGGATGCCGCGCTTGGAGAGCGCCGGGACGGGAATATTGTTCACGCCGGCGCCGGCACGGCCGATCGCCTTGAGGGAAGGCCCGAACTCGAACTTGTGCAGGTCCGCCGAGCGCACGAGGATCGCTTCGGGATCCTTGGCTTCCTTGACGACGGCATAGCGCTCCGCAGGCAGGCGCTTGAGGCCCACCTGCGCGATGTTGTTGAGGACGAGGACCTCGCACTTGCGGCTCTTAGCCATGCTTCGCTTCGAATTCCTTCATGTAATCGACCAGGGCGCGCACACCCTCGATCGGCATGGCGTTGTAGATGGACGCCCGCATACCGCCCACCGAACGATGACCCTTGAGCTGCACCATGCCGCGCTGCACCGCTCCTTTCAAAAATGCCTCATCCAAGGATGAATCCTTCAAGGTGAACGGCACATTCATCCTGGAGCGGTCTTCCTTCGCCACGGGGTTGCGGAAGAACCGGCTGTGGTCGAGATAGTCGTATAGAAGCTTCGACTTCTCGATGTTGAGCTTCTCTATGACCGGCAAACCGCCAAGCTGCTTGAGCCACTTGAACACGAGTCCCGCGATGTAGATGGAATACGTCGGGCAGGTGTTGAGCATGGAGTCGGCTTCCGCCTGGAGCTTGTAGTCCATGACGCTCGGCGTGCCCTTCTGCGCGTGGCCCAGGAGGTCGTCCCGCACGATGACGATGGTGAGCCCCGCCGGCCCGGCGTTCTTTTGCGCGCCGGCGTAGATCAGCCCGAATTTCGAGACGTCGATCGGGCGCGAGAGAAAATGCGAGGACGCGTCGGCGACGAGCGGGATTTCTGCTTTCGGGATTTCAAAGAATTCCACCCCGCCGATCGTCTCGTTGGAGCAATAGTGGACGTACGCAGCGTCCTTGCGCACC
>JAFAGU010000371.1 GCA_019237595.1 Betaproteobacteria bacterium
CCTCTTCGGCGCCGAGTTCACCTGGGTCTACGCCAACGAGTTCGGATCGCGCCGCGACGAGGAGCTCGCCAAGCCCAAGGCCTTGCCGGAAGCTGCGCCGGGTCGTCCCGAGGTGCAGATGCACGCCGCGCTCGCGAATACCGTCGCCGCGCGGATTCCTCCCGCGACCTCTCCCTCGTTCCTCGAGCGCCACAAGCCCGAGCTCGCCGTCTCCGGCGCGTTCCTCGTCGGCGCTGCGCTAGGAAAGCTGCTCGAGCACCTTCCGCACCGCCTCCGGACGCGGTAGTGGCGCGACGGCGCCGAAGCCCGTGGTCTTGAGCGCGGCTGCTGCGTTGGCGTAGCGCGCCGCCTCGAGCGGCGAATCGCCCGCCGCCAAGCGGGCGAGCGCGGCGCCGCAGAAGCAGTCGCCCGCGCCTGTGGCGTCGACGCTCTTCATCTTGAGGCCCGGAACCGTCTTGCGGCTCGCTCCGTCGCTCACGATCACGCCGTCCGCGCCGAGCTTGAGGAAGACGTTCTTCGCCCCGAGGCCGTGCGCCCAATCGAGGATCGCCTGCGGATCGCTCGCGCCGCTCAGTGCCTGCGCGTCTTCGAGGCTCGGGAAGAAATAGTCCGCCAGCGCGATCGCCTGCGCCATCGCCGCCCTCGCCTCCTCGATCGGCCAGAGCTTCAGGCGAAGGTTGGAGTCAAAGGAGAGTTTCGCTTGAACAGTCCTAGCTTCTTTATAAGAAGTAATGACGGAACGGAAAGCAGACGGCGAGATCGCCATGCTGATGCCGGAGGCATGCACGATGCGCGCATCGCGGATCACGTCCATTGGCAGCTCTTGCGGCCGCATGCGGCTCGCGGCGGAGCCTGCGCGCAGATAGTGAAACGTGTGGCCGTTCGGGCCGTGCCGCACGAAGTACACGGCGGTGAAGGCGGACCGGTCGAGCGCCACGCCGCTCGCGTCCACACCCTCCTCGCGCCAGAGCGCGAGGAAGAGGCGCGCGAAGTCGTCGTCGCCGAGCCGCGTCACGTAGGCGACCTTGGCGCCCTGCCGCGCGGCGGCGATGGCGGCATTGGACGTGTCGCCGCCGAAGCCCTGCAGATACGCGGTTTCGGCGGGCCGCGTCTGGTTGAACTCGATCATCGGCTCGCCGATCGAGACGATGTCGAAGCGGGCCACGCGCTAGGCGACCTTCCGGCCCTTGTACGCCGCGGCGTGCGCCCGCACGGCATGGAGGTCGCCCCGCTTCAACGCGGCGACGGGAACCAGCGCGCCTGTCCCGACGAACGAGGCGCCGGCGGCGAAGTACTGCTCCATGTTGTCGAGCGAGACGCCGCCGGTCGGGCAGAAGACGATCTGCGGATAGACCGCCTTGATCGCCGCGAGATGCGATGGGCCGCCGCCGCTCGCGGCGGGAAAGAGCTTCACCACATCCGCGCCCGCGCGATGCGCCTCCAGAACTTCGGTCGGCGTGAATCCCGCGATCAGCGCCGCCCGCTGGGCTTCGTGGCAGATCTTGGGAAGCGAGGTGAACACGAAAGGCGCGACGAGGAACTGCGCGCCAGCCTCGATGCAGCCAGCCGCCATCCGCTCGTCGAGCACCGTTCCGGCGCCGACGAGGCACTTCTGCGCGAAATGGCGGATGACTTCCGGCGCGCCGGGCGTCGTCATCGTGATCTCGAGCGAGCCGAAGCCGACCTCGAGGAGGCACTCGCCCGCCTGGATGGTGAGCTCGGCGGTGTCGAGCCGCAGGACCGGCACGACGCGCTCGCCGATCAATCGGTCCACGATCGGCTTCATTTCAGCGCCTTGTACTTGATGCGGTGCGGCTTCGCCGCTTCTTCCCCCAGCCTCTTCTTCTTGTCTTCCTCGTAGGCCGAGTAGTTGCCCTCGAACCAGACGACCTTCGAGTCGCCCTCGAAGGCGAGGATGTGCGTGGCGATGCGGTCGAGGAACCAGCGGTCGTGCGAGATGACGAGAACGCTCCCGGCGAATTCGAGTAGCGCCTCTTCCAACGCTCGAAGCGTCTCCACGTCGAGGTCGTTCGACGGCTCGTCGAGCAGCAGCACGTTCGCGCCCGACATCAGCATGCGCGCGAGATGCAGCCGTCCCCGCTCCCCGCCCGAGAGCTGGCCAACCTGCTTCTGCTGGTCCGCGCCGCGGAAGTTGAAGCGCGCAAGATACGAGCGCGAGGGCATCTGGAACTTGCCGACGGTGAGGAGGTCCTGCCCGCCGGAAATGTCCTCCCACACCGTCTTCTGGTTGTTCAGCTCGTCGCGCGCCTGGTCCACGTGCGCGATCTTGACGGTCTTTCCAATGGTGATGCTTCCGGCATCCGGTTTTTCGGTTTTCGTTATTAATTTGAATAATGTGCTTTTCCCTGCGCCGTTGGGCCCGATGATGCCCACGATGCCGCCGGGCGGCACCTTGAAGGAAAGCTTGTCGATGAGCAGGCGCTCGCCGAAGCCCTTGGAGACGTCCTTGAACTCGATCACCTCGTTGCCCAGGCGCTCGGCGACGGGAATGAAGATCTCCTGCGTCTCATTCCGCTCCTGATGCTCCACGGAGCTCAATTCTTCGAACCTGGCCAGGCGCGCTTTCGACTTCACGCCCCGGCCCTTCGGGTTCTGCCGCACCCATTCGAGCTCGTGCTGCATCGCCTTGATGCGCGCGGCCTCCTGGCTCGCCTCGACCTGCAGGCGCTTCTCCTTCTGCTCGAGCCAGCTCGAGTAGTTGCCTTCCCACGGGATACCGAAGCCGCGGTCGAGCTCCAGGATCCAGCCCGCCGCGTTGTCGAGGAAGTAGCGGTCGTGCGTCACGGCGACCACGGTGCCGGGAAAGCGCTGCAGGAACTGCTCGAGCCATTCGACGCTCTCCGCGTCGAGGTGGTTCGTCGGCTCGTCCAGGAGAAGCAAATCCGGCTTGGAAAGGAGCAGGCGGCAAAGCGCCACCCTCCTCTTTTCACCTCCCGACAGGATTCCGATCTTCGAATCCCAATCCGGCAGCCGAAGCGCGTCGGCGGCCACTTCCATCTCGTCCGCACCGCCGGCGTTCACCATCGCCTCGAGCTTCGCCTGCTCCTCGGCAAGCTTGTCGAAGTCCGCGTCCGGCTCGGAGTACGCCGCATAGATCTCTTCCAGCCGCTTTTTCGCCGCGGCCGTGCCGCCGAGGCCTTCCTCGACGGTTTCTCGCACGGTCTTTTCCTTGTCGAGCGCGGGTTCCTGCGGCAGGAACCCGACCTTGATGCCCGGCATGCGAACGACTTCGCCTTCGTAGTTGTCGTCCACGCCGGCCATGATCTTCAGGAGCGAGCTCTTGCCGGAGCCGTTCAGCCCCAGGACGCCGATCTTCGCGCCCGGGAAGAAATTGAGGGAGATGTTCTTGAGGATCGTGCGCTTGGGCGGCACCGTCTTCGCCACGCGGCGCATCGTGTAAACGTACTGGGCCATGCCTGTATGATATCGGCGTTGCCAGGGGGATAAATGAAATGAACAAAGCCGGTCCCGGAATCGTCCTCGCTTTTCTCTTCGCCGTATTCGCCCTCGAGGCGCAGGCCGTCGATGGTCTCTCCGTCGAGGCCGGGAACGGCAGCGGCCTCAGCGCTGCGCGCGTCGGCCTGCAGTGGGACTGGCAGAAGAAATGGCTCCAGGGCGCGGACTGGCATGTCGGCGGCTACTGGGACCTGCAGCTCGGCCGCTGGCACGGCGCGAGCAACATCACGGACATCGGCCTCACGCCCACGTTCCGCCTGCAGCGCAATTCAGGCTACGGCGCGTATGCGGAAGCCGCGATCGGCTTCCACTATCTCTCGACCAAGAACCTCACGGCCGCCAAGCAGCCCGGGTCGAATTTCGAGTTCGGCGACCACGTCGCCGTCGGCTACCGATTCGGCGACAAGGGCGCCTACGACCTGAGCCTGCGCCTGCAGCACCTCTCCAATGCCGGGCTATGGAAGCCGAATCCCGGCATCGACCTCACGCTGCTCCGATTCCAGTACCACTTCTAGGGCATTAACCGGGCCGGTCCCAGTTCGCGGGCTGGTCGCCGACGAAGAACTCGAGCAGGAGGAAGTCCTCGAGCGATTGGTTGTCCTGCGGGCGCGCCGAGAGCATCACGCTCTTGCGCAGGCGCTGCGACACCCATTCGAAGTCGCCGCTCCACCGATCGCGGATGATGCCGATGGCGCGGCGCACCACCGCCACGCGGATGTTCGGCGCGTCGCGCCGCCGCACCGTATAGACGTCCGCGGTGTTGTGACCGGCATCCGGATTCCAGCCGGCGAAGAAAAGCTCCGCGTAGTCGTCGCCCACCACGCGCTTGATGCGGAAGACGCCGCCGCGGCGCGTCGTGTCGGCGGACAGGCTCGGCGGCGGCGTGCCGAGGTACGCGGCGACGATCTGGTCTTTCAGCGCCGCGACATCGAGCGGCCGCGCCGGATCGGCGCCTTCGGCGGACATCTTGGGGAGCGGTTCCGACGGTGTCTGGACGAAAGTCGCCGGAGGGGCTTTCCGCTGGGCCGGTCCGTGCGGCAAAGCGAGAAGCGCCTTCGCGCTCTCCTGAGACGGTTTCGCAGCCGGCGCAGGGGGCACGACCGGCACGAGCGCGATTTCCGGCGCCGGGATGACCGGGCGCACCGGCTCGAGGAAGACGTCCAGCCGCAGCTTGGCATTCAGCCGCGGCGCCTCGACGCTGAGATCCTCGAGCGGTGCCGTCGGCGCGCGCAGCAACAGCACCGTCGCGTGGAGGAGGATCGACGCGGCGAAGGCGAGATGGATGCGCTCGATCGGCATCAGCCCTTCCCGCTCGCGAGCCAGTTGCGCCAGCCGCCGTAGGAAGTGATGTCCTTGCGGCCGGCGACGCCGTAGTGCTCGCAAAGAAACCCCTTCACCTGCTCTCCGTCCTCGAGCGACACCGTCCCGATGCCCAGCGGAGCGGGAATGAGCGAAACGAAGGACGCGAACGCCTCCGGCGCCATTTCCCAGACTTCCAGCTCGATCGAGGCGCCGCCCTCCGCGACCTTCAGCATCCCAGGCTTGCCCTCGAGCGCGAACAGGCGATAGCTCGGCGCCGTGCGCGCCGCCCGGACGAGCCGCGCGCCGCGCTCGACGAGCTGATGGTTGAGCGCCATGCCGGACAAATGGGCGCCGACCACCGCAAGCCGGAGCGCGCCCTGCGCCGACGGCAGGTCCGGCTCCCCGCAAAAACGCGCCCCGAGCGCCGCGAGCGCTTCGTCGCTGAAAGGCCGACCGATGAGCGTGACGCCGAAGGGCACGCCGTCCTCCCGCACGCCGGCCGGCACCGTGATCGCCGCGAGGTCGAGCAGGTTGACGAAGTTGGTGTAGCGCCCGAGGCGCGAGTTGAGCTCCACCGGCTTCGCCTCGACCTCCGAAATCCGGTAGATGGTCGGCGCGCCCGGAACGACGAGCACGTCGAAGCCTTCGAGCGCCGCCATGCACTGCAGGTGCAGCTCGGCGAGCCGGTGCTGCGCGCGGAAGAGCTCGGCCGCGCTGTACCGGCGGCCGGACTCGATGATCGAGCGCGTCACGGGAAGCATGTCGCCGAGGTGCTTCTCCAGCACCGCGGTTCGTTCTGCGACCCACGGGCCGTAGAGGAGGCTTTGCGCTTCGAGAAATGGAGCGAAATCGATCTCGCCGCGGCGCCCCCCGAGCGATTCGAGCTTCGCCAGCGACCGCGCGAACAGCGCCTGGTATCCCGCGTCGCCGTGGAATTCCAAGGCCGACGGAACCGCGAAGCGGAAGCGCTCGCGATCGATGCCCGCCGGCGAGCCTGTCCGGCTATAAGGATCCTGCGGATCCGTGCCCCGCATGGCCCGAAAGGCGTCGAGCGCCTCGGCGCAGGTCCTCGAGAACACCGATACGCAGTCGAGCGAATGGCAGGCGGGCACCACTCCTCTCGTGGAGACGAGCCCATGCGTGGGCTTCAGGCCGACCACCGCGTTGAACGCAGCCGGCACGCGCCCTGACCCTGCGGTGTCGGTCCCGAGCGCGAAATCCGCCATGCCGAGCGCCACGGCGACCGCGGAGCCGGAGCTCGAGCCGCCGCTGATGAATTCCGGCCGGAAGGCGTTTCGCACCGCGCCGTGCGGCGAGCGCGTGCCGACGAGCCCGGTGGCGAACTGGTCGAGGTTGGTCTTGCCGACGACGATCGCGCCCGCGCGCTCGAGCCTTTCGACCGCAAATGCCGATCGAGAAGGAACGTAGGAATAGGCGGGACAAGCCGCAGTAGTCGGCATGCCGGCAACGTCGATGTTGTCCTTGACCGCGAGGAGCTTTCCCCAGAGCGGCCCGCGCGGGATCGCTTCGATGGCCTTCGCGCGCGCAAGCAGCGCCTGCCGCGCCGGGACATGCAGGAACACGGGGTTCTCCGCATGCGCGGCGATGCGGCGGTAGACTTCGTCGATGGATGCTTCCAGCACGGGCGCACTGTACCGTGGAATGGACCGCGCGGCGCTCGACGCGGCCTACAACAATTCCGCGGCAGTGGCCGGCAGCGGCGCGATCGTGGAGGCGTGGACGCGGCGGAGCGCGGAGCTGCGCTCGCGCTTCGCGGGCACCCTGGACCTTCGCTACGGCAGCGAGGAGCGAAACCGCGTCGACTTCTTCGAGGCTTCGCCGGGCGCCCCGGTCCTAGCGTTCATCCATGGCGGCTACTGGCAGATGCGCGCAAAGGAGAATTTCGCCTTTGTGGCGGAGGGACCGCTCGCTCGCGGGATCAGCGTCGCGATGATCGGCTACACTCTCGCGCCGGCGAAGCGCCTGCGGGCCATCGTGGACGAGATCGCCTCGGCGCTTTCATTCCTGCAGCAGCGCTTTGCCTCGTCTCTTCTCATTTCCGGGTGGTCCGCCGGCGGCCATCTCACGGCGATGGCGATGCGGCATCCCGCCGTGCGGGCAGGCCTCGCCATCAGCGGCATCTACGACCTAGAGCCGATGAAGCTCAGCTACATCAACGAAAAGCTCCGTCTGGACGACGATGAAGTGCAGGCGCTCAGTCCCCTCCGCCTCGCGAAGCCGGCAAAATCACTCGCCATCGCCTACGGCGCCAGGGAGCTCTCGGAGCTCCAGCGCCAATCCGAGGCCTACGCCGCCGCAATCGCGACCCAACCCCATGCGCTTGCCGGCCACGACCACTTCAGCATCCTCGAAGAGCTCGCTTCGCCGGAAGGCGAGCTCACTCTCCTCGCGCGCACCCTTCTGGGCAAGTAGGCCGGTCGTTCGCACCAGCGCGGTGCGAAAGAGGCCGTGGGAAGGCATCGAGCGCGTGGCATAGGCCTTGCGATAACCCTTGCAACAAACCCAAGGGGGATTCATGTACCGGCTCCTAGCCACCGCACTCGCCGCGGCTTTCATTCTCGCGCCGGCCGCGCACGCCGCCGATCGCGTCATCAAGGTCGGCGCGCTCAAGCTGATCCACAGCATCACGCCGTACTTCTACGACAAGTTCACGCCGGCAGGCTACCGGATCGAGGTCATCCCGTTCGAGAGCCCGACCGACGGCAAGAACGCCGTCGTCACCGGCTCGGTGGACTTCGGCACTTACGGTTTCGCGGCAGCCATGCTTGGCGCGGCCGCCGGCGAGCCGGTCGTGATCTTCGCCGCGCAATGCAACCGCGGAATGGCGGTGATCGGCGACGCAAAGCAGGACCTCAAGTCGATCAAGGATCTCAAGGGCAAGCGCCTGGCGATCTGGCCGGGCTCGACGCAGGAAGTCGTGATCCTCGAGCGGCTGAAGGCGGAAGGGATGACGATCAAGGACGTGCAGCACGTGCGGCTGCCCTTCAGCGACATGGCGCCCGCCCTCGCCCGCGGAGACGTGGATGCCTACGTCGGCGCGGAGCCCGGCCCCGGCATTAGCCTCGCGAACGGCACCGGCAAGGTGATCGAATATCCGTACTCGACGGCGATCGGCTCGCTCAACATGGTGATGACGGCGAAAGCGGAGACGATCGAGAAGGATCCCGAGCTCGTGAAGGTCTTCATGGCGATCCATAAGAAGGCCACCGAGTTCGCCATGTCGAACCGCGAAGCGATGGTGGAGATGGCCTCGCAGAAGCTCGGCCAGCAGAAGAAATCGATCGAGATGGCGGCGCCCAACGTCGAGCTCACCTGGAAGATCGATGGGGACTTCCTCAAGCACGCGAAGGCCTACGGGGACCTCATGCTCGAGAAGAAGCAGATCCGCGCGCTGCCGGATTACTCGAAATTCATCACGACAAAGTTTCAGTAATCTTTTTCTGAACAGGACCCAAACGGTACTGCTGGGCGCGGCCTTCCCGGTCGCGCTCGTCGTCGCGTGGCACGCAGGCGTCGTGGCGAGCGGAACGAAGCTCGTGCCGACGCCCTACATGGTCGCGCTGATGATGAAGGACTTCGCCTTCGGCGGCGTCTACGACGACGCGTTCAGCGGCACGATCCTCACGCATCTCTTCGCCTCCATGCAGCGCGTCTACGGCGGGTTCTTCCTGGCCGCGGCGATCGGCATCCCCCTCGGCCTGCTGATCGGCAAGATGCCCTTCCTGCGTGCCCTCCTCGACCCGACGCTTTCGCTTCTGCGCCCGATCCCCGTGACGGCGTGGCTGCCGCTCTCGATGGTGTTCTTCGGCCTTGGGCCGCGCTCGGCGGTATTCCTGGTGTTCCTGGGCGCCTTCTATCCAATCCTGCTCAACACGATCTTCGGCGTGCGCTCGGTGGACGGGAAGCTCTTCGAGGCGGCGGCGATGCTGGGCTGCGACGGCTCGCGCATGTTCCGGGAGGTCGTGCTTCCGGCGGCGCTCCCCGCGATCTTCAACGGCCTGCGCCTCGGGCACGGGTTCGCCTGGATCCTCATCGTCGTGGGCGAGATGACGGGCGTTCCCACGGGCCTGGGCTCCGTGATCATGGACGGACGCACCCTCTCGCGCCCGGATCTCGTCATTACCGGAATGATCGTCATCGGCGTCGCCGGCTTCCTCTGCGACCGCATCATCGTCGCGATCAACAACCGCGTCCTTCGCTGGAGCCCGCAGCACCATGGGTGAGCGGCCGTTCCTGAAGATCGAGAACGTCAACAAGACGTTCGTCATCGGCGAAGAGCGGGTCGAAGCGCTGCATCACGTCGACCTCGTGGTGAACAAGGGCGAGTTCGTGTGCCTGATCGGCGCCTCCGGGTGCGGGAAATCCACGCTCCTTCGCATCATCGCCGGGTTCGAGAAGCCCACCTCCGGCGAGGTGAGCGTCTATGGCGCTCCGATCACCGGCCCGGGCAGCGACCGGGGGATGGTGTTCCAGGACTTCGCCCTCTTTCCCTGGATGACGGTGCGGGAAAACATCGCATTCGGTCCCTCGCAGAAAAGGGAGCTCACCAAGGACCAGGTGAGGGAAAGAGCGGAGAGTTACATCGAGATGGTCGGGCTGCAGAAGTTCGCGGACCGCTTCCCGTACCAGCTCTCGGGCGGGATGAAGCAGCGCGTCGCGATCGCGCGCGTGCTCGCGAACGAAGCGAGCATCCTCCTGATGGACGAGCCCTTCGGCGCTCTCGATGCGCTCACCCGCGAGCAGCTCCAGGAGGAGCTCCTGCAGATCTGGGAGCGGACGCAGCTGACGGTCGTGTTCGTCACGCACTCCGTCGAAGAAGCCACTCTCCTCGCCGACCGCGTCGTCGTCATGACCGCCGGCCCAGGGAAGATCGAGGCCGACGTCCGCGTGCGCCTCGCGCGCCCGCGCGACGTGTCCGCGCCGGACTTCAACGAAATGCGCCGCTCGCTTACCGAGCGGCTGACGAGCCACGTCTCGCGACGGCCGCTGAGGAACGCCGCCTAGCCTAGGATGCGGGCTCGAGCCGGACCAGCACCCCGCGGCTCTCGTCGGTGAGCAGGTAGATCAACCCGTCCGGCCCCACGCGCACGTCGCGGATCCGGCCGATGGCGCCCTTCAGCATCCGTTCCTCCTTCACGACCTTCTCGCCCTCCAGGCGCAGTCGCACGAGGATCTCGGCCTTGAGCGCGCCGACGAAGAGGTCGCCCTTCCACTTCGGGTACTTGTCGCCGGTATAGAACGCCATTCCCGAGGGTGCGATTGAGGGCACCCAGTAGTAGAGCGGCTGCTCCATGCCCTCCTTGTGCGTTCCCTCGCCGATCTTCGTGCCGGTGCCATAGTGCACGCCGTACGTGATCACCGGCCAGCCGTAGTTGCGTCCCGCGCGGATCACGTTGATCTCATCCCCGCCCTGCGGCCCATGCTCGTGCGTCCAGAGCTCGCCCGTGCGCGGATCGAGCGCCGCGCCCTGCATGTTGCGATGGCCGAGGTCGTATTTCTCCGGCCTCCAGCCCGCGCGGCCGACGAACGGGTTGTCCTTCGGCACGCTGCCGTCCTCATTCAGTCGAATGACGGAGCCCGCGTCGTCGTCGGGCCGCTGCGCGCGCTGCATCTGTCCCAGGTCGCCGAGCGTGAGGAAGACGTGCCCCTTCCCGTCGAACACGATCCTTCCTCCGAACTGGAGCGACGTATTCGCCTTCGGCGTCTCGCGGAAGATCACTTGCACGTCCTCGAGCCGGCCGCCTACGAGCCTGCCCCGCGCGAGATCCGTACCGATACCGCCCTCGCCGCGCGCGGTGTACGCAAGGTAGACAAGTCCGTTCTCGGAGAACCTGGGATGCGGCGCGACGTCGAAGAGGCCCGCCTGGCCCCTCGCCACGACGTCGGGAACGCCCTCCACCGGCTTGGGCTCGAGCTTTCCGTCCTTCACGATCCGAAGCCGCCCCTCGCGCTCCGTAATGAGCATGCGCCCGTCGGGCAGCCAGGCGACGCACCACGGATGCTCGAGGCCTTCGACCACCTTCACGACACGGACGCTTTGCTCTTCTGTCCGGACGACCTGCGAATGGGCCGCGATGGGAAGCAAAGCAAGGAGAAGAGCGAAGCGATTCATGTCAGACTAGGTCCTTAACGATGGAACGCGCCTTCTTCGTCCTCGGTGCGCTCTCGGCATTCATCGCCGTGGGCCTCGGCGCATTCGGCGCACATGGTCTGAGGACCCGGCTGGCCCCCGAAATGCTGGCGGTGTTCGAGGTCGGTGTGCGCTATCAGATGTATCACGCCCTCGCGCTCGTCGCCACCGCCTGGGCGGCCGGCAAATGGCCCGGCGCGCTAGCGCTCGCAGCCGGTTGGCTCTTCGTTGCGGGCACGCTCGCGTTCTCGGGAAGCCTCTACGCGCTCAGCCTCGGCGGCCCGAGGTGGCTTGGGCCTGTCACGCCGCTTGGCGGCCTCGCCTTCCTCGCGGGGTGGATCTGCCTCGCGAGCGCGGCGCTCCTTCAGACGAGGACCTAGCAATGTCGCGACTCATCGTGCGCAGCTTCGGCGTGTCGCTGGACGGATTCAGCGCGGGACCGAACCAGAGCGTGCAGAATCCCCTCGGCGAGCGCGGCATGGAGATCATGGAGTGGTTCTTCCACACCAAGGTGTGGCGCGACATGCACAAGACCGGCGACGGGGGCGAGACCGGCGTCGACAACCGCATGGCCGAGAAAGGTTTCGACGGAATCGGCGCCTGGATCCTCGGACGCAACATGTTCGGCCCCGTGCGCGGGCCCTGGCCCGATGAGAGTTGGAAGGGCTGGTGGGGCGAGGAGCCGCCCTACCACGTGCCGGTCTTCGTGCTCACGCATCATTCGCGTCCGGCGCTGAGGATGAAAGGCGGAACGGACTTCCACTTCGTCACCGACGGGATCGAAGCAGCGCTCGACCGGGCGAAGCGCGCCGCAGCCGGCAAGGATGTGCGCCTGGGCGGCGGCGTAGCCACGGTGAGGCAATACCTGCAGGCGCGGCTGATCGACGAGCTACACCTCGTCGTGCGCCCGGCGCTCATGGGCTCTGGAGAGGCGCTCTTCCGCGACCTCGACCTGCGGGCCCTCGGCTACGAATGCAGCGAGCAAGTCGCCGGCGAGCGGGCGACGCACGTCTTTCTCCGCAGGCGCGGCTAGCCTCGGTTGTTTCAGGCCCGGACAAGGTTGCGGCCGGCCTTCGGCGGCGGTAAGGTTCGCCGCGCAAACACCATAACAGTCCCCACCCAGAGGAGAGGAACATGAAGAAGACGATCGTCGCCGCGGCCGTGGCCATCGGGCTCGCCGGCTGCGGCTCCATGCAGTCGCAGTCGGGATGGACCACGCTCGTGGACGGCGCCCGCGGCATGGAAAACTTCAACAAGGTCGGCAATTCCAACTGGCGCGCCGAGGACGGCGCCATCGTCGCCGACCGCAACCCGGACAAGACGCCGAGCTACCTGGTCTCCAAGAGCTCGTACAAGGACTTCGTCATCCGCGCCGAGTTCTGGGCGAGCGACGATGCGAATAGCGGCGTTTTCGTGCGCTGCAAGGACCCGTCGAATCCCGGCGACGAGACTTGCTATGAAGTGAACATCTTCGACCAGCGCCCCGACCCGACGTATGGCACGGGCGCGATCGTGAAGGTCGCGAAGGTGGTGCCGATGCCCAAGGCCGGCGGCAAGTGGAACACCTATGAGATCACCGCGCAGGGCGACCACCTCGTCGTGGTGCTGAACGGCCAGCAGACGGTCGACGTGCGCGACGCGAAGCTCTCGCAGGGGCCGATCGGCCTGCAGCACGGCCAGGGCACCATCAAGTGGCGCAAGGTGGAGATCAAGCCGCTCTGAAGCATCGCTCCGGCGCATGGCACGCGGGTTGCAGCCACCCGCTGCCATGCCCGCTTCCGGCGATCGCGAAGTCCTGAAGCTCGGCGGCCGCGAGGTCGCCGTCACGCATCCCGGAAAAGTCCTCTTTCCGCAGGCGGGCTTCACCAAGCTCGACCTCGTCCATTACTACGTCGCCATTGCCGAAGGCGCCCTGCGCGGCGCCGGCGGCCGGCCGAACATGCTGAAGCGCTTTCCCGACGGCATCGAGGCGGAGCCGTTCTACCAGAAGCGCGCGCCTCGGATCCGGCCCTCCTGGATCGAGGTGGCGACGATTCGCTTTCCCTCGGGCCGCAGCGCCGACGAAGTCGTACCGCGCGACGCTGCCGCGCTCGCGTGGATGGCGAACCTCGGCTGCATCGAGCTCCATCCTCATCCGGTGCGCGCCGAGAATCTCGATCATCCCGACGAGCTTCGCGTCGACCTCGATCCGGTTCCGGGCGTTCCGTGGCGCCAGGTCCGTCAGGTCGCATTGCTGGCAAGAGAGGTCCTCGAGGAAAACGGCCTGAAGGGCTGGCCGAAGACGTCCGGCTCGCGGGGAATGCACATCAACGTGCGCCTCGAGCGGCGGTGGACCTTCGATGAGGTGCGCCAGGCCGCACTCGCGCTCGCGCGCGAAGTCGAACGGCGCGCGCCCGCGCTCGCCACCAGCAAGTGGTGGAAAGACGAGCGCCATGGCGTGTTCCTCGACTACAACCAGAACGCGAAGGACCGCACGGTCGCGGCGGCGTACTCCGTGCGACCCCTGCCCGACGCGCGCGTCTCGGCGCCGCTCGCATGGAGCGAGGTGCCGGAAGCGGAGCCGCGGGATTTCACGCTGGAGACGATGCCGGCGCGCTTCAAGCGGATCGGCGACCCTTATCGAGGGATCGACGAGGCCGCGGGCTCGCTGGAAGGCCTCCTCGAGCTCGCACAGCGCCAGGGAATGGGAGACGCGCCGTGGCCGCCGTTTTTCCGGTCAAAGCATCAATCCGAGAAAGGCAAGATTCGCTCGAGCGGGTAGCGTTTCGTAACCTCGAGCTGGTCGTAGCGGCAATCCTTCGGCAGCTTGTCCGGCCGCCAGCGCAGGAAGATCGCCGCATGGCGGAAGCGGTCGCCCTGCAGATGGTCGTACTTCACCTCGCATACGCGCTCGGGACGAAGCTCCTGCCACGTGGTGTCGCGGCCGACGCTCCAGCGGCTTTGCTCGCCGGGCATCGCGACGTGCGTGCGCAGCGGCTCGAGCTCCCGCGCGAGGGTGCGCCGCGTCTCCATGTCGAACGAGGATGTGACCCCGACGTGGTGGAGTGCGCC
>JAFAGU010000026.1 GCA_019237595.1 Betaproteobacteria bacterium
CGCCCAATACTCGTCTACCGCCGCACGGCTGCGGAAGAGCGCCTGCTTGCCAGGGACAAGCCAAAGGCAGACGCGGAAAAGCTGCGCCGCGCCGCGATGGCGGTGTACGGGTCGTCGGCCTCCCTCGTGTGGGCGCGGCTCGTGCAGGTCGACCAGCCGGCGCTCGAGCTGAAGAGGGGTCGTTCGTATCGCCCCGAATTCCTGGTCGTAGCAGGCTGGGGTCCCCGCTCCGGGTGCCGGCTCGAGGCACGCGAGGCGAAGCGAGCGGTGGGCGCCGTTTTCGTGGATTCCTGTGCCGGCGACGCATTCGACGCGGCAGGCCGGGTTCTTAGGAGCGCGGCCGGGACGCATGCCAGGAAAGGCGAGGCGTTCGACCTCTACATTCCGCCCTACCGCTTCCTTGCCGATGGCCGGTTATCCATCGGAGTCGAGGACGCAGCCAGCATCCCGCCACTGGGGCTCACCCACGCGGCCCTCTATCGCGAGGGGGATGCTACATACAACCTGGTGATCGCCGCCCGCTATGGCGACCGCCCCATGCTCGACACCGCGCTCGCCGCCGGCGCGGACGTCAACGGATTCCGCGAGGGGGAAGGCGCCCCCCTCGACGCAGCCATCCTGGGCAGCCCGCTCGACGCGGTCAGCTTGCTGCTCGAGCGCGGCGCCCGGCCTACTGCGCGCTCCATCCGCGCGGCCGACTTTGTCGGCCGCAAGGACGTGCGCGAGCTGCTCGAGCGCGTGGCGAGCGGGCAGAGAACCCGATAAGATGCCTTGAAATGCGCGAGCGTCTCTTCAACCTTGTCGTCGCCGCCGGACTGGGCCTCGCCGCGACTTGCGCCCAAGCGCAAATCTACAAGTGCGTGGACGCCGGCGGGAAAACGGTGTATTCCCAATCGCCCTGCCCTACCGGTGAGAAATCCAGGGTAATCACCGCCCCCGAGGCAGCACCCTCTGCCAAGGCGGGGACCAAGTCCGCCGCGGACCAGGACTTCGACTTCCGCAAGCGCCAGAAGGAGCGCGACGTGGCCGAGAAGAAGTCGGCCGCGCAGGCCGCGGACGAAAAGCGCCGCGAGGAAGATTGCAAGCGCGCGCGCGAGGCCCTCGCGCAGTATCAGCTCGGCGGACGCATCTCAAAAATCGACGACAAGGGCGAGCGCTACTTCCTCGGCGAGGACGAGATCTCGCAGGAACGGGACAAGGCGCAGGCCGCAGTCAGCCAGACCTGCAAGGGTTCCTAGGGCTGGGCGAAGGGGGCGCCAGCTCCCGCGGGATCGCGAACACCACGTTTTCCTGCATGCCGTCGAGCTGGCGCACGCTCTGCGCGCCCATCTGGCGCAGCTTCTCCACCACTTCCTGGACGAGGATCTCCGGCGCCGAGGCGCCGGCGGTGACGCCGATGCGCTTCTTGCCGGCGATCCATTCGGAGCGCAGCTCCGCGGCCGCGTCCACCATGTAGGCCTCGGCGCCGATGTGCTCGGCGACCTCGCGCAGGCGGTTGGAGTTGGAGCTGTTCGGGGAGCCGACCACGATCACCACCTCGCACTGCGGCGCCATGAACTTGACCGCGTCCTGGCGGTTCTGCGTGGCGTAGCAGATGTCGTCCTTCTTGGGTCCGGCGATCTTCGGGAACCGCTCGCGGAGCGCCGCGATGACGGTCCTCGCGTCGTCTACGGAGAGCGTCGTCTGCGTCACGTAGGCGAGGCGCTCCGGATCCTTGACCTCGAGCCGCGCAACGTCCTCGACGGTCTCGACGAGGAGGATGCCGCCTTCGGACTGGCCCACCGTTCCTTCCGCTTCCGGGTGGCCGCGGTGTCCGATCATCACGATCTCGTAGCCGGCACGCAGGCGCTTCGCCACCTCGACGTGCACCTTCGTAACGAGCGGACAGGTCGCGTCGAAGATCTTCAGGCCGCGCCGCTCCGCCTCCGCGCGGACCGACTTGGCCACGCCGTGGGCGCTGAAGATGACGGTCGCGCCCGCCGGCACGTCGTCCAGCTCCTCGACGAACACGGCGCCCATGCTGCGCAGCGCGTCGACGACGTACTTGTTGTGCACGATCTCGTGGCGCACGTAGATCGGCGCGCCGAACTGGCGCAGGGCGCGCTCGACGATCTCGATCGCGCGCTCGACGCCGGCGCAGAAGCCGCGCGGGTTGGCGAGAAGGACGTCCATCGCCCTATTTTCTCACGCCGCGCGAGGGCGCCCGTCGTGGAGGAATCCCTCGTAGATGAGGAGCGCCGCGCCGACCGTGATCGCCGAATCGGCCACGTTGAACGCGGGAAAATGCCAGCCGGACGCGTGGAAATCGAGGAAATCCACGACATGGCCGAAGCGCAGCCGGTCGACGAGATTGCCAAGCGCGCCCCCGAGGATGAGGGCAAGGCCGGCGCAGAAGAGCCGGCGCGCGGCGTGCTTCCAGATCAGCCACGCAAGGAGGAGCGCCGCGGCGGCGGAAAAGACCGCCAGGAGCGGCGTCTGCCATCCCGGCTGCCCGGCAAGGAAGCTGAAGGCCGCGCCCTTGTTGAAGACCAGCACCAGGTTGAAGAAGGCGGCGAGGGGAACGCTCTCCCCCGGGGCGAAGTGCTGGAGGACGAGTGTCTTCGCGAGCTGGTCGAGCGCGATGATGGCGCCCGAGGCCGCAAACCACGCCGCTTGCGCCCTACGCGTGCTCTCGGCGCTCACCGGGGCCCTTGAGGTTGCTCACGCAGCGCCCGCACAAGCCTTCGTCGTTCACGTCGGCGCGGTAGTGCCAGCACCGCTCGCACTTGGGATGCTCGCTCGCCCTGACCTTCGTCTCGTGCTCGCCCGAAGGAAACACCCGCGCCGCGGAAGTGAGGAGGACGTACTTGAGGTCGTCGCCCAGGCTCGCGAGCGCCTCGTATTCCGCGCCCGGCGCGCCGATCTCCACCTCGGCCTGCAGCGACGATCCCACCCTCCCGGCCACACGCAGCTCCTCGATCTGCTTGCGAACCGGATCGCGGAGCTCGCGGATGCGGCGCCACTTGTCGAGCAGCCCCGCCTCGCCGGGCACGCCGGGCAGGTCGTGCAGCGTCTGGAAGAAAACACTGTCGTCCGGCTTGCCGCTGAAGTGCTCCCATGCCTCTTCTGCTGTAAACGAGAGGATCGGCGCCATCAGCCGCACGAGGCTTTGCGTGATGTGCCACAGCGCCGTCTGCGCCGAGCGGCGAGGGCGCGAGTCGGCTCCGCAGGTATAGAGCCGGTCCTTCAGGATGTCGAGATAGAAGGCGCCGAGGTCTTCCGAGCAGAAGCCCTGGAGGCGCTGCACGACGAGGTGGAACTGGTAGCGAGCATAGTCGGCGGCCGCGCCGGCCTGCAGGTCGCGGACGAGCGCGAGCGCGTAGCGGTCGATCTCCACCATCCCGGCCACCGGCACGGCGTGCTTCGCCGGGTCGAAGTCGGACGTGTTGGCCAGCAGGAAGCGCAATGTGTTCCGGATGCGCCGGTAGCTCTCGACGACCCGCTTCAGGATTTCGTCGGAGATGAAGAGCTCGCCGGAGTAGTCGGTGCTCGCGACCCAGAGGCGCAGGATCTCGGCGCCGAGCGTGCTCGAGACCTTCTGCGGCGCGATGACGTTGCCCTTCGACTTGGACATCTTGCGCCCCTCGCCGTCCACCACGAACCCATGGGTGAGCAGGCTCTTGTAGGGCGGGTGGCCATCCAGCATGCACGCGGTGAGGAGCGAGGAATGGAACCAGCCGCGATGCTGGTCCGAGCCCTCGAGGTACATGTCGGCCGGATAGGTGGATTCCTGGCGGTGCGAGCGGCGAAGGACCGTGAAGTGCGTCGTGCCCGAGTCGAACCAGACATCGAGGGTATCCCGGCTCTTCTCGTAGGACGCGCTGTCCGCTCCGAGGAGCTCATCGGTGCTCACCGCCTGCCAGGCCTCGATGCCGCCCTTCTCCACGCGCTTTGCCACTTCCTCGAGGAGCTCCTGCGTGCGCGGATGCAGCTCGCCCGTCTCGCGGTGCAGGAAAAACGGCATCGGCACGCCCCATTGGCGCTGGCGCGAGAGCGTCCAGTCCGGACGGTGCGCGATCATCCCGTGCAGGCGGGCCTGCCCCCACGCCGGGAAGAACTGCGTCTTCTCGATGCCGCGCAATGCGCGCTCGCGCAGGCTCTCCTTCGCGACCTTGCGATCCATTGACGCGAACCACTGCGTGGTCGCGCGCAGGATCACCGGCGTCTTGTGCCGCCAGCAATGCATGTAGCTGTGCGTATAGCTCGCCTTGGAAAGCAGCGCGCCCTTCTCCGCGAGGAGCGAGATGATCTTGCCGTTCGCGTCCCAGATGGACAGGCCGCCAAAGTACGGCAGCGTGGAAACGTACTTGCCGTCGCCCATGACCGGCGTGAGGATCTCCTCGTCCTTCATCCCGTAGCGGCGGCAGCTCTCGAAGTCCTCGACGCCGTAGGCCGGCGCTGAATGGACGACGCCCGTGCCGGTCTCGGTCGTGACGTACTCGCCGAGGTAAACGGGCGCGTTGCGGTCGTAGAAGGGATGCTGGAAGCGGATCTTCTCCAGCGCCTTGCCCTTTGCCAGGGCGAGCGGCGTCCCGGCGAGCCCGAAGCGCTTGAGCGAGGCTTCGCGCAGGTCCTGCGCGAGGATGAGGAGCCCCTTTTCCGTGTCGACGAGCTCGTAGCTGAGCTCGGGGTGGACGTTGAGCGCCTGGTTGCCCGGAAGCGTCCAGGGCGTCGTCGTCCAGATCACCGCATAGGCCGGCTTGGCGATCTTCGTGGCGAAGGCTTTCTCTAGCAGGGGCCGGTCCTCGGGAAGGATCGCGAATGCGACGTCGATCGCCGGGTCCTTGCGGTCCTCGTACTCGACCTCCGCCTCGGCGAGCGCGGAGCCGCAGTCGAAGCACCAGTTGACGGGCTTGAGGCCGCGATAGATGTAGCCCTTCTTCAGGAGCTCGCCCAGCACGCGGATCTCGTCGGCCTCGTTGCCGTAGGCCATCGTGAGGTAGGGGTTGTCCCAGTCGCCGAGCACCCCGAGACGGCGGAAATCGGCCTTCTGCCGCGCGATCTGCTCGGTGGCGTAGGCGCGGCAGAGGCGCTGCGTCTCCTGCGGCGGAAGGTTCTTGCCGTACTGC
>JAFAGU010000062.1 GCA_019237595.1 Betaproteobacteria bacterium
GCAAGAAACAGGGGAGGGCGCATGAAATCCGGATTCTGGAAGACCGACTGGTTCCTCGGTCTGGTCGTCGTCGTGCTCATGCTGGTCGCTGGCGGAAGCGACCTCCTCCAGAGCCTCGAGCGCAAGGCGTATGACATGGGCGTTCAGGCGACCTCGCGCTCGCCTTCCGACAAGATCGCGGTGATCGCGATCGACGACACGAGCATCGCCAACATTGGCCGCTGGCCCTGGTCGCGCGACAAGCTCGCCAAGATGGTGGACCTCCTCGCCGCGGCGAAGGCCAAGGTGATCGGCAGCTCGATTCTCCTCAGCGAAGCCCAGGTCGATCCCGGCTATGTCTACGTGACGAAGCTCCTGGAAATCGCCGGCAAGTCCGTTCCCGCGGCGGCCCCGGGCGCCGATGGCGCCGCGGCGGCGCCGGCAGCGCCCGCGGGCGACATGGGCCAGGTCTACACGCTGCTGAAGGAAGCGGAGGCTCAGCTCAACACCGACCGCAAGCTCAGCGAGAGCTTCGCGAAAGCGGCGAACGTCGTGCAGGCGATGGTGTTCGACGTGCGCCGGCCGCAGGGCAAGCCGGACAAGCCGCTCCCCGACTACGTGGTGAAGAGCAGCCTGCAGGCCGCGAACAAGTCCGACGAGCTTCCCCTGCCTACGGCGAGCCTGCAGTATCCGATCGAGCCCCTCGGGCGCGCGGCCGCCTTCCTCGGGCACCTCAACCAGCTGCGCGACGTCGACGGCGCCGTGCGCGCCGAGCCGCTCGTGCTCAGCTACTTCGACCAGATGTACCCGTCGCTCGCGGTGATGATCGTCGCCAAGTACCTCAACCTCGACACGAAGGACGTCAAGGTGAACCTCGGCGAGGGCCTGACGCTGCAGAACCTGCGCATCCGCACCGACCCGAACCTCATGATGTCGACCTACTTCTACAAGGATCGCGACGGCCGCTCCGCCTTCCAGGTCGATTCGTTCTACGACGTGGCGAGCGGCAAGATCCCGCCGGAAAAGTACCGCGACAAGATCGTGCTGATCGGCGCCACGGCAGCCGGCCTCGGCGACAGCCCTGCGACGCCGGTCTCCGCGGCCATGCCGCCCGTCCTCACGCTCGCGCACTCCGTGTCGTCGATCCTGCAGGAGCATTTCTTCGTCGCGCCGACCTGGGGCTGGATCGTCGAGAAGCTCTTGTTCCTGCTCGTGGCCGCGTACCTCATCGCGCTCCTGCCGCGCCTCAAGGCCGGCCCGGCGCTCGCCGTTTCGGCCGGCGTGATCGTGGTGCTGCTCGCGGCGCACTTCGCGCTGATGAGCGCGGCGGGCCTCTGGCTCCAGCTCATGGTGCCCGCGACGCTGCTTCTCGTCGGGCACGCGGCCCTCGTCTCCAAGCGTTTCATAGCCACGGAACGCGGGAAGCAGAAGTCCGACGAGAACTCGGCCGAATCCAACCGCATGCTCGGCCTCGCCTACCAGGGCCAGGGCCAGCTCGACATGGCCTGGGACAAGTTCCGCCAGGTGCCGCTCTCCGAGCAGCTCATGGAGAACCTCTACAACCTCGCGCAGGATTTCGAGAGGAAGCGCCAGTTCAACAAGGCCGAGTCGATCTTCAAGCACATGGCCGAGTTCAACCCGAAGTTCAAGGACATCGAGCAGCGGCTCGCGCGCGCGAAGAACCTCTCCGAGACGGTGATCCTGGGCGGCGCGGGCGGCGGCGGCAAGACCAACGCGAGCATCCTCGGCTCCGACGGAAGCGTCGAGAAGCCGATGCTCGGCCGCTACCAGGTCGAGAAGGAGCTCGGAAAGGGCGCGATGGGCGTGGTGTACCTCGGCAAGGACCCGAAGATCGGGCGCATGGTGGCCATCAAGACGATGGCGCTCTCGCAGGAGTTCGAGGCGGAGGAGCTCGCCGAAGTGAAGGAGCGCTTCTTCCGCGAGGCCGAGACGGCGGGCCGGCTCTCTCACCCCAACATCGTGACCATCTACGACACGGGCGAGGAGCACGACCTCTGCTACATCGCGATGGAGCTCCTCAAGGGCGGAGACCTCGCGCCCTACGTCAAGGCGGGGAACCTCCTGCCGATGGAGAAGGTGGTTTCCATCATCGGGCGCTCGGCGGAGGCGCTTGGGTATGCGCACCGCCAGGGCGTCGTCCACCGCGACATCAAGCCGGCGAACATGATGTATCACCTCGAGACCGACACGCTGAAGCTCGCCGACTTCGGCATCGCGCGCTTGACGGACAGCTCCAAGACGAAGACCGGCATGGTGCTCGGCACGCCCTCCTACATGTCGCCGGAGCAGCTCGCGGGCAAGAAGATCGAAGGCCGCTCCGATCTTTTCTCGCTCGCGGTCAGCCTCTACCAGCTGCTGAGCGGCAAGCTGCCCTTCGAGGGCGAGTCGATGGCGCAGCTCATGTTCAAGATCGCGAACGAGCCGCCGACGCCCATCACCTCGATCAATCCCGCCGTGCCGGCTTCGCTGGTGGCCTTCCTCGATCGTGCGATGGCCAAGGATCCGGACCAGCGTTTCCAGACCGGCGAGGAGTTCGCCGGGGCGCTACGCGCCGCCTTCGCGGCGGCCGGCACCGCCGCGCCGGCGGCCGGCGCAGTGGACATCCAGCTCTAGATGATGGACCTCAGCCAAATCCTCGAGGTCGCGAGCGCGACCGACCCCGGCATGGTCCGGTCGCACAACGAGGACTCGGTCGCCGCCGATCCGGCGAACGGCCTCGTCGTTCTCGCCGACGGCATGGGCGGCTACAACGCTGGCGAAGTGGCGAGCGGCATGGCGACCACGGTGATCATCACCGAGATGCAGCAGATGCTCGCCAAGGTCGAGCCGTACGCCATCGACGAGAAGACGAAGCAGCAGGTCGGTCGCCGCATCCTTCGCGAGCAGGTGCTGAAGGCCAACACCTCCATCTACCAGGCGGCGCAGAGCCAGCCGCAATACGCCGGGATGGGCACGACGCTCGTGACCTGCCTCTTCTACGACAACAAGATACTCGTCGCGCACCTCGGCGACTCGCGGCTCTACCTCGCGCGAGACGGCAAGTTCTCCCAGGTGACGCGCGACCACTCGCTCCTCCAGGAGCAGATCGACTCAGGGCTCATCACGCCCGAGCAGGCGAAGCACGCGCAGCACAAGAACCTCGTCACGAAGGCGCTCGGCATCGATCCGAGCGTCGAGCCGGAGATGAACGAGTATCCGACCAAGCCCGGCGATATCTACCTGCTGTGTTCCGATGGCCTGTGCGACATGGTCGAGGACGAGGACATCGGCATGGCGGTGCAGACCCTCGGGGCGAACCTCAAGCTCGCGGCTGAGCAGCTCGTGCAGATGGCCAACGACAACGGGGGCCGGGACAACGTTTCAGTTATACTCGTGCGCGTCCTAGGGGAGTACCCGGCCGCGCGGGGCGTAATGGCCAAGGTTTTTGCGTGGTTAAAATAACCTCCCCGAAGGGGCAGCTATGGCGAAACTGATACTGAGCATGGACGGGCTCGTTCTCAAGGAGATCCCCTTGACGAAAGAGCGCACGACCATCGGCCGCAAGCCCCACAACGACATCCAGATCGACAACCTCGCCGTCTCGGGCGAGCACGCCGTCATCGTCACGATCCTGAACGACTCCTTCCTCGAGGACCTCGGCAGCACGAACGGCACGCTCGTCAACGGCAACCCGATCAAGAAGCACTTCCTGCAGAACAACGACGTCATCGAGCTGGGCAAGTACAAGCTCAAGTTCGTCGGCGAGTCCGCGCCCGCGACGGCGGAGAAGGCGGACTTCGAGAAGACGATGGTGCTGCGTCCGTCGGCAATGAAGGCCGCCGCAGAGCAGGCGCGCGCCATGGCCGCAGCGGGCGGCGGCGGCGCGCAGGCCGCAGTCGCTCAGCGCGCGGCGGCGGTCCAGGCGGCCGGCGCGAGCGCGGCCGCCACCGGGATCGCGGACAAGGATGCGAAGTCGGCGCCAGCGCCAGCCCCGAAGCCGGCGCCTGCGCCTTCCGCAGCACCAGCGGCTGCTCCCGCGGCACCGGCCGCCGCGCCGGCCGGAGCCGCTCGCCCGGCCCAACCCCTCGGCGCGATCCAGCTCCTCTCCGGCGGGAACGCCGGCAAGGAGCTCGAGCTCACGAAGCCGCTCACCACGCTCGGCAAACCCGGCGTGCAGGTGGCGGTGCTCACGCGCCGCCCGCAGGGCTACTTCATCACGCACGTCGAGGGCGCGAACCGCCCGCAGGTGAACGGGCAGCAGATCGGCCCCGCCCCGCACGCGCTCAAGGATCACGACGTGATCGAGCTCGCGGGCGTGAAGATGGAATTCTTCCTCAAAGGGTAAATGAGGCAATGACTGCGGGGCTTCCCCGGGCCTTTCGCAGCCATGCCGCTCCCGAGGTAGCGTGAAGCAGCACATCGTTCGCATCGCGATCGGCATCGCGATCACGGTCTTTTTCATCGGCTACGCGCTGCGCTGGTACCCGGTGAACGCGGTCGCGTTCATCGCGCAGCTCGACAACATCATCTACGACGCGCGGCTGAAGCTCACCATGCCGGGCGGCACCGACGATCGCATCGTCATCCTGGACATCGACGAGAAGAGCCTCGGCGAGATCGGACGCTGGCCCTGGAGCCGCAAGCTCATGGCCGAGCTCATCAACAAGCTCTTCGACAAGTACAAGATCGCCGTGCTCGGCTTCGACGTGATCTGGGCGGAGCCCGACCGCAGCTCGGGCATCGACGTCCTCGACGCGATGGCGCAGAAGGACTTCCGCGACCTGCCGGCTTTCCAGCAGGCGTACAAGGAAATCCGCCCGAAGCTCGACTACGACGCGCTATTCGCCGACGCCATCCGGCAGCGGCCGGTGGTGCTCGGCTACTACTTCAATAGCGAAGCCGACGCGGTCAAGGCGAACGCGATTCCCGCCCCCGTGCTGCCCAAGGGTACGTTCACCGGCCACAACATCGCGTTTTTCGAGTGGAAGGGATACACCGGCAACCTGCCCATCTACGTGAAAAACGCCGCGGGCGGCGGCCACTTCAACCCGCTGATCGACTTCGACGGCGTGGCGCGGCGCGTGCCCATGATCCTCGAGTGGGAAGGCCAGTACTACGAATCGCTCTCGCTCGCGATGTTCAGGACCATCCTCGCGCTCCAGGGAGACGGGCGCTTCCCCAAGGTGGAGCCGGGTTATCCGGAGGACCGCTTCACCTCCAAGGGCTACACCGGCCTCGAATGGCTGAAGGTCGGCCCGCGCACGATCCCGGTCGATGACCAGGTCAGCGCCTATATCCCCTATCGCGGGAAGCGCGGCAGCTTCCCCTACATTTCGCTCGCCGATGTGATCAAGGAGCGCGTCGATCCGGAGAAGCTGAAGGGCCGCGCGGCCATCATCGGCGCCTCGGCGCCGGGCCTCTTCGACCTTCGTTCGACTCCGGTCGACAACGTCTACCCGGGGGTCGAGATCCACGCCAACCTGATCGCCGGGATGGTGGACGGCGACATCAAGAAGAAACCACCTTACATGCTGGGCGCCGAAGTCGTGCTGCTCGCCATCGGCGGCGTAGTGCTCGCCTTCGTGATTCCCATGCTCTCGGCGCTCTGGGCCACGGTCGTCGCCCTCGTCGGGCTCGTGCTCATCGTCGCCCTGGACCTCGTGGTCTGGGCGAAGTTCAACAACATCCTGCCGCTCGCCGCCTCGGTCCTCATGACCGGCGCCATCTACGTGATGAACATGGCGTACGGCTATTTCGTGGAATCGCGCTCCAAGCGCCAGTTCACCGAGCTCTTCGGGCAATACGTGCCGCCGGAGCTCGTGGACAAGATGGCGGAGGACCCCGAGAAATACAACATGGAGCCGAAGAGCGCCGAGCTCACGATCCTCTTCTCCGACGTGCGCGGCTTCACCAGCATCTCGGAGGCGCTCAAGCCCGAGGAGCTTCGCGAGTACATCAACGACTACCTCACCGACATGTCGAACATCATCCGCGTGAAGTACCGCGGCACGCTCGACAAGTACATCGGCGACGCGATCATGGCGTTCTGGGGCGCGCCGGTCGACGACCCGCAGCACGCGAGGAATGGCGTACTTGCCGGGCTGGAGATGCAGAAGGAGTGCGAGGTGCTGAACGCGAAGTTCGCGGCGCGCGGCTGGCCGACACTGAAAATCGGCGTGGGCCTCAACTCCGGGCCGGTGCGCGTGGGCGACATGGGATCGCAGGTGCGCCGCGCCTACACGGCGATGGGCGACGCGGTGAACGTCGCCTCGCGGCTGGAAGGCCGCACGAAGGGCTACGGGGTCGGCATCCTAGTCGGCGAAGCAACGCGCAACGCCGTGAAGGACGTGCTCTTCCGCGAGGTGGACCGCATCAAGGTCAAGGGCAAGGATGAGGCCGTGACGATCTACGAGCCGCTCGGCCTCGAGTCGGAGGTCGACCGCAAGATCCAGGAAGAGCTCAAGCTCTGGAACCAGGCGCTGCGGCACTACCGAGCGCAGCAGTGGGACCAGGCGGAGGTGGCGCTTCTCAACCTCCAGCGGATGAATCCAGGCTGCGGCTTGTACAAGCACTACGCCGAGACGATCGCCGACAAGCGCAGGAATCCGCCGCCCGCAGGATGGGACGGCGTCACGGTATTCGACGAAAAATAGGCGGGAAGCGATGAAGCTGCGCGTCCTCGGGTGTTCGGGCGGCATCGGGGGCCGGCACCTGCGAACGACCTCGTTCCTCGTCGACGGGGACATCCTGATCGATGCCGGCACGGGCGTAGGCGACCTCACGCTTGCCGAGCTCTCGCAGGTCGACCACATCTTCATCACGCATTCCCACCTCGACCACGTCACGTCGATCCCGTTCCTCGTCGACACGGTGGGGGGCATGCGCGACAAGCCGCTCCTCGTGCACGCCTCGCGCGCGACGATCGAGATCATGAAGAACCACCTCTTCAACTGGGCGATCTGGCCCGATTTCACCGAGATCCCGAGCCCGGAGGCCCCGTTCCTGCGCTACGAGGAGCTCGAGGTCGGCGGCTCGCGCGAGATCGGCGGGCGCAAGATCACGGCGCTGCCGGCGCGCCACACCGTGCCGGCGGTCGGATACCACCTCGACAGCGGCGCGGCGAGCCTCGTGTTCACGGGCGACACCGGGCCGAACGACGCGCTCTGGAAGATCGTGAACCGCATCGCGAACCTCAAGTTCCTGATCATCGAGACGGCGTTCTCCAACAAGGAGCAGAAGCTTGCCGAGGTGTCGCGGCATCTGTGCCCCAATACGCTCGCCGACGAGCTGAAAAAGCTCGAGCGCAGCGCCGAGATCTACATCACCCACATGAAGCCTGGCGAGATCGAGCCCACCATGCTCGAGATCGAGGAGTGCGCGGGAAGCTTCCGCCCGCGCATGCTGCAGAACAACCTCGTCCTGGAGTTCTGAACGCCATGAGCGCTGCGGGCCCGCGGGCGACGACCGAGCAGCTCGCGTCCCTCGCGCCGCTCGCCGGGATGTCGCCCGAGCGCCTCGGCGAGCTCGCCGAGGTGGCGGTGATCGAGCGCGCTCCGCGCGGCAGCGACCCGCTCGCCGGGCGCCTCGACGGCAAGCACTCGATCTTCCTCCTGCACGGCGAGCTCCTCCTCGCCTACGAGGGCGGCGGCACGATGGTGGTCGTAGGCGGGGGAGAGGATACGCGCCAGGCGCTCAATCGCCAGACCCGCCGCCTCGTACGCGTCAAGGCGATTACCGATGTCGACCTCCTCGCGATCGAGGACGATGTTCTCGATATCCTCGCCACGTGGGACCAGGTTGCCGCCGCCGGCGCCGGCGGCGATTCCGCGCTCGGCCACGCCGTGCGAAGCGACTCTCGGCTCGTCACGGGCGCGTTTTCGCTCGCCAACCTCCGCAGCGGCGCTTTCGCGCAGCTTCCAGCCGCGCACATCGACGAGCTCTTCAAGCGCTTCGAGCGCGTCAAGACTGCGCGCGCGCAAGTCCTCGTCCGCGAGGGCGACGAGGGCGACTACTACTACGTCGTCGAGTCCGGACGGTTCCAGGTCGAGCGCCTCGTCGGCGGCGCGAAGGTGGTGCTCGCGGAGCTCAAGGCGGGCGATGCCTTCGGCGAGGAGGCGCTCGTGTCCGAGGCGAAGCGCAACGCCACGGTCGTCTCGCTCGGCGACGGCGTGCTCCTCCGCCTGGACCGGCAGCACTTCAACGAGCTCCTGCGCGAGCCGCTCCTGCGCCGCCTGTCCTTCGAGGAGGCGGCGGCCCGCGTGCGGGAAGGCGCGCTCTGGCTCGACGTGCGCTATCCCTCCGAATACCAGTACGACCGGCTCCCCGGGGCGATCAACGTGCCGCTCGCCGAGGTGCGCAACATGTTCGCCGTCCTCGACAAGGGCAAGGAATACGTCGCCTACTGCCAGAGCGGAAGGCGAAGCGCCGCCGCCGCCTTCCTTTTCGCCCAGCGAGGATTCAAGGTCTGGGTGCTCAACGGCGGCCTGAAGGCGGCGGAGAGGGCCGGTTGAAAACTTTGCAAAAAAATGACGTCTCGCGACGGGAAAAATCCGTTGTAGATCAGGGTATTTGGGGCTAGCATTGAAGGTCTAGCAAGAAAAGCAGGACCCGGACAGGGAGGCAGTCGATGAGCGCAGTGCTGAGCCCGCAGGCGGGCGCGCAGACCGACGTCAGCGCGCGGCTGGCGTTCCAGAAGCAGCTGCAGAACGTCACGAACAAGATCCACGCGACGAACAACATCGACGAGATCATGCTCGAGGTGAGCGCGGACATCTGCGCGCTCTTCAATGCCGATCGCCTGACCATCTACTCGGTGGGCGAGGACAAGCAGTCGATCGTCTCCAAGGTCAAGACGGGCCTCAACTCCTTCAAGGACCTGAAGCTCCCGATCGCCGAGCACTCCATCGCGGGCTACGTCGCGCTCGCGAAGAAGATGATCAACATCAAGGATTGCTACGACGAGGCGGAGCTGCGCGGCATCAACCCGAACCTGCGCTTCCTGCAGGAAGTGGACAAGCGCACCGGCTACCGCACGAAGCAGCAGCTCGTCGCGCCAATCGCCGATGCGAGCTCGAGCGAGCTCATCGGCGTCATCCAGATCATCAACAACAAGGCGGGCGTGCCGTTCGGCTCGCTCACCGAGGAAGGCGTCGCCGAGCTCTCGGCGACGCTCGCGATCGCGTTCAAGCAGCGCCAGAAGCCGCAGGTCGTCAAGACCAAGTACGACTACCTCATCGCCGACGCGGTGCTCTCCGCGGGCGAGTTCGAGCTCGCCTCGCGCCAGGCGCGCAAGAAGGCGATCGACATCGAGCAGGTGCTCTCGGAGGAGTTCCAGGTCAAGACGGCCGCGATCGGCGCCGCGCTTTCCAAGTTCTTCGGCGTGCCCTACGACCCGTTCAAGTCGGACCGCATCAAGCCGATGGACCTGCTCAAGAACCTCAAGCGCGAGT
>JAFAGU010000072.1 GCA_019237595.1 Betaproteobacteria bacterium
GGTGCCGGCTTTGCGCCCGAGGTACAGGCGCGGCTGTTCGAGATGTTCTCGCGGGGCGCCGGGTCGAGCGGCCTCGGAATCGGCCTTGCACTGGTGCGCAAGCTCGTCGAGATGCACGGCGGCACCGTGGAGGCGCGCAGCGAAGGCGAGGGGCGCGGCGCGGAGTTCGCAGTCACCCTTCCGCTCACCGATGCGCCGCTGCTCGCCGCGCCGCCGGCCGGCATGCTCAGGGGCAACGGCTTCCGGGTGCTCGTCGCCGACGATAACCGCGACGCCGCCGAGAGCCTTGCCGCGCTGCTGGAGGCGCTCGGAAATGACGTCACCGTAGCGTACAACGGGATCGAGGCAGTGGAAGTCGCGCGCAGCTTTCGGCCTCAGGTCATCCTGCTCGACATCGGCATGCCGGGGCTCGACGGCTATGGCGCTGCGCGCGAGATCCGGCGCGACCCAGGCGCTCGCGCGATCAAGATCGTCGCGCTCACGGGGTGGGGGCAGGACGAAGATCGCCGGCGCGTGCGCGAGGCGGGATTCGACGCGCATATCGTGAAACCGGCGGAGCTCGATGTCCTGCGCCGAGTGCTTTCCGAGGTGAACCAGCAGCCAAGCACTGAAATCGGGGGATCCGCATGACGAGCAAGCTTTCCGCGACCGAGTACCGCCTCATCGTCGAGCATTCGCCGGTCATGATCTGGCGCTCGGGGCTCGACGCGAAGTGCGACTATTTCAACGAACCCTGGCTCGCCTTCACCGGCCGCACGCTCGAGCAGGAGGCGGGCGACGGCTGGGCCGAAGGCGTGCACCAGGATGACCTCGAGCGTTGTGTCTCCCATTACCTCGACCACTTCCACCGGCGCGCGCCGTTCGAGATGGAATACCGCCTACGCCGGCACGACGGCGTCTATCGCTGGATCTTCGACCGCGGCGTGCCGTTCGCCGACGACCGTGGCGCCTTCGCAGGCTACATCGGGAGCTGCATCGACATCGACGAGGCGCACAAGGCGCGGGAGGCCGAGCGGCGGCGAAACGTCGAGCAGCTCGCGGCTGCCCGCGATTTCGAGAAATGGATCCTCGCCATCGTCAGCCACGACATCCGCAACCCGCTCGCCGCCATCCACTCGGCCGCCCAGCATCTGCGGCTCCTGGGCGACGGGTCGCCCCAATTGGCGCAGCACGCCGTCGTGGTTTCGCGAAGCGCGAGCCGCATCCAGCACCTCGTCTCGGAGCTCCTCGACCAGGCGCGCGAGCGCGAAGGCATGGGCATCCCGATCGCGCCCTCGAGCGTCGACCTCGGTACAATATGCCGGCATGCCGTCGACGAGCTGCTCGCCGCCGCGCCCGACCGCGAGATCGGCTTCGAATGCGAGGCGGACGGCCTGGGTGAATGGGACGCGCATCGCGTGCTGCAGGCCGTATCCAATCTCATCGGCAACGGCGTGCAGCATGGTGCGCCGGGTACGCCGGTGCGCGTGCGGCTTACGGGAGACGCCGATCGCGTCGTGGTCGAGGTCGAGAGCAGGGGTGTCATCCCGGACGACATGCGGCCGCTCCTGTTCGAGCCTTTCCATTCGCGCCGCCATTCCGAAAAAGCGGAGGGGCTCGGCTTGGGGCTTTTCATCGCTCGGGCGATAGCGCAGGCGCACGGCGGCCACCTCGCCTTCGAATCGAGCGGCGGGCACACCCGCTTCCGGCTCGTTCTTCCGCGACGCACTGCAGGCTCGCGGCGCGCGAACGGCTTATGATCGGCGCGACGACGAGCTGCTGTGAGACCAGCGGTCGGCAAATTGACCAGCGTGCTGCCCGAGCGGCGGCCCGGCGCCGCTATCGCGCAGACATCCAACGCACCAGCGGGTCGGCGGCCATGGGGCTGTAGTAGCCGGGACGGCTAGCTACTCCTTATCGGACTGTTCCCAGCCGGGCTTGATCTCAGCCAGAAGATCGATCAGCGCGAGGAATTTGTCGTGGGGCATTTGCGCGCTGCCAGCCAACCATGCGTCCACCGTCACCGGAGTGACGCCGAGTTTCGATGCGACTTTCACGATGCCGACCTTGTGCACTGCGATAGTGAGCGCGCGAGCAATGAGCGGATTGGCTGGCAGACCATTCACCCTCCGAAGAGCTTATGACATCGTCCGTCGGGATGCCACCGGGGAAGTGCGAGAGAGCCCGCACTCCCCCGCGCGAATTGTGACCGGCAGGGATACCAGCACGCAGCCCTCGCGCTCGTCTACTCGCGGTCGCTCGTACAGATGAGCAAAGCTCCAAGCCAGCAAGGCGCATTACCCCCGACAGGCCTAACGCAAGCAATGGGCGAGTGTCCGATCCTGGCCGAAAGCGGACCTACTAAGCTCGTGGCCGAGCTCCGGGAAGCACAGAACTAAGTCCTAATTTCCTTGGCGTCTTGCAGACGGGACACACGGCGCCTGCGTACCGATACCCGCACTTCTGACATGTCACGGTGGGTGGCGGTGGCGAAGACATCGGGACGAAGCCAGACGCCAGAGCAAGAAAGGAGCCCTGTGGCTGACAATCTACAGAGGGGGGCAGATCTAGAGCTTGGGGGTCTAGTGCACAACCGCACCGGTCCGCTTCTGGCCGTTAGCAGACCCGCGCGCGCTTACAACTACATTAATCTTCGTCACGCAAACCAAGTAACGTGGGGAGCTAGTGCCGTTCAACCTCCTCGGTCTACATTGACGTGACTAAAGGGGGCGGGGAATGCAAGGGTTCTTGGCGCTGCCGCGATACTCGTTCACGCGTGCCGCCATCGTGTACGCGCCCGAGGAGTCCGGCGTCTACGGCCTCTTTGATGGCGGCGAGCTTATCTATATCGGACGCGCTAGCGATCGCGCGGAGCACAGCATCCGGGAGCTACTACTCAAGCATCAGGATGGCGCTTTCGGCGATTGCACCATGAAGGCGACGCATTACACGTGGGAAATAACAATATGGCCGGCGGCCAGAGAAACGGAGTTGTTCGCTAGGCACTATCAGGTAGCCCACCATGAGCCGCGCTGCCAAAGCAAGGTCAAAGCAGCCTAGTACGGCAACGCGCCGGTTAAGTGGTCCGTTTCCCGCCGAATTGCCGCTTCGAGTTTCCAGATAGGACCGGCTTACCCCTCATCATCGAGCGTCCCCTTCTGGCTGAAAGCGGACATTCCCCGCCGACTAAGCTGCCTTGCCCCTTATTGGAACAACGTCCGCGCCGGCGGAGAGTCCATCCAGATAATCGGCCCACGACTGCATCATCTTTCGGCGCTCTTCCATGAAGTCGGAGTGGTTGTACGCCGCCCTAACCTGATCGCGTTCCGTATGGGCTAGCTGCCGTTCGATGGCGTCCGCGCTCCAGCCTTGGCCGTTAAGGACGGTGCTGGCGGTGGATCTCACACCGTGCGGAGTGAACTTTCCCCCGTACCCGATGGTGTTGAAAGCGTCATTGAGCGTTGACGCGCTCATGGGCTTTCGCGGATCGCCAAGGTTCGGGAACACGTACCTCGAACTGCCCGCCAGTTCTTTGAGCTTCGTAAACGCCTCGACCGCCTGACGGCTAAGCGGGACGATGTGCGGCTTGTTGCCCTTCATCCGCGCCGCGCTGATAGCCCATTCGCCGCTGTTAACGTCGATTTCGTCCCATGGCGCTTCCACTAGCTCGCGCTTGCGCGTGAACGTGAGGAAGAGAAGTCGAATGGCGAGCTTTGTCTGCGGTCGGCCCGCGTAACGGTCCGCCGCCTCGAGAAACGCCGGTATGCCCTTAACAGTGAGCGGCTTGCCCTTCGGGACGCCTGTCGGTAGATGGATAAAGCCAGCAAGATCCCTCGCGGGATTGCCTACCTTCAAGACCCGCGGAACGTCGTTGTAGATGCTCGCGACCATCAGTCGCGCGTAATGAGCTGACTTCGCCCCGCGCTGTTCCGCGATCTTGCGAAGCACAGCCTCCAGCTGGTCGTGCGTAATGTCCTTGATCGCCTTCCCGCCAAGAGCCGGGTAAAGGTCCTTGTCCAGCCAGCGTTTGGCGTTGTCCTGCCAGCTGCTCGAGCGGTGCGGCGCTTTGGCTGCATACCACTTCTCCCCAATCGCCCGCAGAGTATTGGCGCGCGCGATTTGAGCCTCAGCCTTCTTCTCTTGCTTCGCGGCGGCCGGGCTTTCTCCCTTGGCGACCATAGAGCGGGCATCGGCCAAGGAAATGAACGTGGCGGTGCGCTTGCCAGTACGTGCTTGGTCTAGCGAAATCTCGGGGTATCGACCGATGACCAGCGTTTCGCGCTTGCCATTGAGCCTGTAATCAAAGCGCCAGGACTTCGCGCCCTTTGGGTGACGGGCGCTCCTAGGAGTGACGTAGAGGTAAAGGCCATCTCGATCGTAGAGCTTGTAC
>JAFAGU010000077.1 GCA_019237595.1 Betaproteobacteria bacterium
GACGAAGTGCATGTGGATGCGCGTAAAGACCTTGGGATCCGCCTCCGCGCGCTCCGCAACGAGCCGAACGTCGCAGCCACTGATGGCCTGGCCGCTCTTCTTGAGGATGACCACGACGTCGTAGGCGGTGCAGCCGCCGGTTCCGGCGAGCACGACCTCCATCGGTCGAGGCGCGAGATTCCGTCCCCCGCCGTCCGCCGCCCCGTCCATGGCGAGCACGTGATTGCTCCCTGTCTCGGCAAGGAAGGTCATCCCATCTCCCGTCCAACGCACCTTGCATTCCATTGCTGTTCCTAGATTTTTTGGCTATCAAATCAAAATATTAAGGAAGTATCATTTTCGCAACATACTCTATTGCAATGCAACAATCGCAGCCGCATAATGGACTCGGTTGCAGTTTGTCTCCTCCACCCTCCTCCTTTGGTGGATTCGGCGTGGCTTTAGCGAGCCGCGCCATTTTTTTGGGTAGAATCCGCACCTTTTCTCGATTTGCCAAATGAGCACTTTCACCGCCAAAGCAGGCGAAGTCCACCACGCTTGGTTCGTCGTCGACGCGCAAGGCAAAGTCCTCGGCCGTCTTGCGGCGCAGATCGCCATGCGGCTGCGTGGCAAGCATAAGCCCGAGTACACGCCGCACGTGGACACCGGCGACTTCGTCGTCGTCGTGAACGCATCGAAGCTGCGCGTCACGGGGCGCAAGGCCGAGCGCAAGACCTACTACCGGCATACCGAGTACCCCGGCGGCATTCGCCAGACGAGCTTCGCCAAGCTCCATGCCTCGAAACCTGAGCGCGTGCTGCAGAAGGCGGTGAAGGGCATGCTGCCCAAGGGGCCGCTTGGCTACGCCATGCTGCGCAAGCTGAAGGTGTACGCGGGCGACAAGCATCCGCATTCAGCGCAGCAACCCAAGACACTGGAGATCAGTTAAACCCATGGTCGGCGACTTTTACTACGGCACGGGGCGGCGCAAGAGCGCAGTCGCGCGCGTATTCCTCAAGCCCGGCAAGGGCGAGATCGTCGTGAACGGCAAGGCGATCGAGAAGTTCTTCGGCCGGGAGACGGGCCGCATGGTCGTGCGCCAGCCGCTCGAGCTCACGAAGAATCTCACCACGTTCGACATCCGGGTCAACGTCTACGGCGGCGGCGAGAGCGGCCAGGCCGGCGCCGTGCGCCACGGCATCGCCCGGGCGCTGATCGAGTACGATGCAGGCCTGAAGCCTGCGCTCAGCGCCGCCGGGCTGGTGACCCGCGACGCGCGAGAAGTGGAGCGAAAGAAGGTGGGACTGCACAAGGCCAGGCGGCGAAAGCAGTTCTCCAAGCGCTGAGCATCGTTCGCTTCATCGAATCGAAAGCCGCCTTCGGGCGGCTTTCTTGTTTCTGGGGTCGGCCATGACTGTGAAGATCGGGATCGTCGGGGGAACGGGATACACGGGCGTGGAGCTGCTTCGGCTGCTCGCCCAGCACCCGGAGGCGGAGCTGCGCGCCATCACGTCGCGCACCGAGGCCGGAAAGCCGGTGAGCGCCATGTTCCCGAGCTTGCGGAAGCGCGTCGATCTCGCGTTTTCCAGGCCTGAGCCGCGGACCCTCGCCGGATGCGACCTCGTCTTCTTCGCCACGCCCACCGGCGTGGCGATGGCCGAGGCCCGCGCCGTCCTCGAGTCCGGCACCAGGATCATCGATCTATCCGCGGATTTTCGATTGCGGGACGTCTCGGAGTGGGAGCGCTGGTACAAGACGAAGCATTCGGCGCCGGAACTCGTGCGGGAAGCGGTGTACGGCTTGTGCGAGGTGAATCGCGAGCGCATACGCGGCGCCCGGCTCGTAGCCAATCCCGGTTGCTATCCGACCGCGACGCAGCTTGGCCTGCTGCCGCTTCTCGAAGCGAGGGCGGTGGATCCCGACCACTTGATCTCGGACTCGAAGTCCGGCGTGAGCGGCGCCGGCCGCAAGGCGGAGCTGTCGCTTTCGTTCTCGGAGGCTTCCGACAACTTCAGCGCGTACAACGTGCCCGGACACCGGCATTGGCCCGAGATCCGGCAGGGACTCGAGCAGGTGGCCGGGCGCCCGGTCGGCCTCATATTCACCGCGCATCTGCTGCCGATCATCCGCGGCATTCATGCGACGCTCTACGCGCGCGTGACGAAGGAGATGGATTTCCAGGCTCTTTTCGAAAAGCGCTACGCGAGCGAAAAGTTCGTGGATGTCCTTCCTGCCGGCAGCCACCCGGACACGCGCTCCGTGCGGGCGGCGAACACCTGCCGCATCGCCGTGCATCGCCCGCCGCAGTCGGACAAGGGCTCCGACACGCTCGTCGTACTGGCGGTGATCGACAACCTAGTCAAGGGGGCTGCAGGGCAGGCAGTCCAGAACATGAACCTGATGTTCGGCCTTCCGGAAGCGATGGGACTCGAGCA
>JAFAGU010000078.1 GCA_019237595.1 Betaproteobacteria bacterium
GTCCTTTCGAGAGGGCGTATGCGGCCGCCGCGCCGCCCAGCGAATGCCCGACGATCGCTTCGACCGGGCCCGCGGCCGCGCACACCGCCGCGAGCGCTTCGGCGAAATCGATGAGGCCGGTGAGCCGGCCCTCGGAAATTCCGTGCGCCGGCTGGTCGTAGCCGATGACTCGATAACCGGAGGCGAGGAGCTTGAAGACGAAGCCGCGCATCTGCGCAGCCTGGCCGCCCCAGCCGTGCGCCAGCACGACCGCCGGCGCGGTGCGCGACTTCCAGCCCCACTCCCAGGTCGCCAGGCTGCGGGCCTTGTGGGAAACGAAGCGCATGCGCGCGTCGATCAGGTCGAGCGCCGTCTCCTCCAGGCGCGCCCGAGGCGGCGTGAGGAAGAGGCGCTCCGCCCAGGCGCCGGCGAGGTCGGGCGCGACGAGCGCGGTCGCCGCGAACCGAACGTTCGTGCTAATTCTGGGCAGCGAGAGGGATGAGGGCATGCCGGGATCTCCGTCGGGGAAAGGGTTAGCGCTTCACCGCGCGAAGGCGCGGCTTCTTCGCGGCGAGCGCCGGCGCGTGGCGTGCGACGAGCTCGTCGAAGGCAGTGAGGGCGCGCTTCCGCGCCTCCTTGTCGCCGAGCAGGCGCCGATGATTGTGGTTGGCGAGGATGATGCCGAGGAGCTCGAAGGCAATCTGCTCGGGGTCGGTGTCGGGTCGCAGGTGCCCTTCCTCGACGGCGAGTCGCACGGCCTTCTCGGACACCGCCGAGCCCTGGCGCTGGTAGGCGATGACCGCGTCGCGGATGGGGCCCGGCCGGTCGTCGTACTCCGCCGCCGCGGAAATCATGATGCACCCGCCGGGGAGGCCCGACTCGACCGACCATTCCAGCCAGCGCTCGAAGAGCGCGCGCAGGCGCGGCAGGCCGCGGGGAATCGTCACCGCCGGCATGAATACGCGCTGCACATAGCGCTGCGCCGCGTGCTCGAGCACCGCAAGCTGGAGATCCTCGCGCGAGCCGAAGTGCGCGAAGAGCCCGGATTTCGAGAGGCCGGTGGCATCGGCGAGGGTGCCGATCGTGAGGCCCTCGAGACCGAGCTTGCTCGCGAGCGCAAGCCCGGCATCCAAGATCGTCGCGCGGGTCTGCTCGCCTTTGCTAGGAGGCATGGGGCGCGAGAATAGAACGAACGTTCGGTTTTGTCAAGACCGGCGCGAGGTAGCGCCCGGTGTGGCTCGCGGCGTTCGCCGCCACCTGCTCGGGCGGGCCTTGCGCGACGATGCGCCCGCCGCCTTCGCCGCCTTCCGGTCCGAGGTCGACGAGCCAGTCCGCCGTCTTCACGACGTCCAGGTTGTGCTCGATGACGACGACCGTGTTTCCTGCATCGCGCAGGCGCAGCAGCACGTTGAGCAGGAGCTGGATGTCGTGGAAGTGCAGGCCGGTTGTCGGCTCGTCCAGGATGTAGAGCGTGCGTCCGGTATCGCGCTTCGAGAGCTCGAGCGAGAGCTTGACGCGCTGCGCCTCGCCGCCGGAGAGCGTCGTCGCCGACTGCCCGAGCCGCACGTAGCCCAGCCCGACGTCGATGAGCGTCTGCAGCTTTTTCGCCACCGCCGGGACGGCGGAGAAGAACTCCGCCGCCTCCGCGGCGGTGAGCTCAAGCACCTCGTGGATGTTGCGGCCGCGGTAGCGGATGTCGAGCGTCTCGCGGTTGTAGCGCTTGCCGTGGCAAACGTCGCACAGCACGTAGAGGTCGGCAAGAAAGTGCATTTCCACCCTCGTCACGCCGTCCCCTTGGCACGCCTCGCAACGACCGCCCTTGACGTTGAAGGAGAAGCGTCCGGCGTCGTAGCCGCGGCTCCGCGCCTCCGGAACGCCGGCGAAAAGCTCGCGGATGGGCGTGAAGAGGCCCGTGTAGGTCGCCGGATTGGAGCGTGGCGTGCGCCCGATGGGGCTTTGATCGACGTTGACGACCTTGTCGAGGAGGTCCAGGCCGTGGATCGCTTCATGCGCCGCGGGCGTCAGCGCCGAGCCGTAGAGGTGGCGCGCCACCGCGTTGTACAGCGTGTCGTTGATGAGCGTGGACTTCCCCGAGCCGGAGACGCCGGTCACGCAGACCAGGAGGCCGAGCGGAAGCTCCAGGTCGATGCCCTTCAGGTTGTGCCCCGTCGCCTTCTCGATGCGCAGCCGTTCCGCTCCGGGACGGCGGCGCGTGCGCGGAATTGCGATGCTCAGCTTCCCGGAAAGGTACTGGCCCGTGAGCGAGTGCGGCGAGGCGAGGATCGCCTGCGGCGGCCCTTCTGCGAGCACGCGCCCGCCGCCTTCGCCAGCGCCCGGTCCCATGTCGACCACGTGGTCCGCGGCGCGGATCGCCTCTTCGTCGTGCTCGACCACCACCACCGAGTTGCCGAGGTCGCGCAGGCGCTTCAGCGTGTCGATGAGCCGGCCGTTGTCGCGCTGGTGCAGCCCGATGGAGGGCTCGTCGAGCACGTAGAGGACGCCGGTGAGGCCCGAGCCGATCTGGCTCGCGAGGCGGATGCGCTGCGCTTCGCCGCCGGAGAGCGTCTCCGCCGAGCGGTCAAGCGAGAGATAGTCGAGCCCGACGTTGACGAGGAACTCGAGCCGGCTCGAGATCTCGCGCACGATGCGCTCCGCTACCTGTCCCTTCGCCCCGTCAACCTTCAGCGAGGAAAAGAATTCGCGGGAGACGCGCAGCGCCAGCGCGGAGATCTCGAAGATCGTCCTGCCGGCGACCTTGACGTGCCGCGCTTCCCGGCGAAGGCGCGTACCGCCGCATTCTGGGCAGGCGCGCACGCTCCGGAGCTTCCCGAGCTCCTCGCGCACCAGCGGCGAGTCGGTCTCGCGGTAGCGCCGCTCGAGGTTCGGGATCACGCCTTCGAACGGGTGCTCCTTCACCGTGCCGCGGCCCTTGTCGCCTGGATAGCGGAAGGCGATCTTCTCGGTCCCCGAACCGTGCAGCACGACGTGCTGGACGCGGTCGGGCAGCATCTCCCAAGGCTGCTCGAGGTCGAAAGCGTAGCGGCTCGCGAGTGAATCCAGCATGGCGAAGTAGAACTGGTTGCGCCGGTCCCAGCCCCGGATGGCGCCGCTTGCTAAGCTCAGGTTGGGATGCGCCACGATGCGCGCCGGGTCGAAGTAGTCCACGACGCCCAGGCCGTCGCAGCGCGGGCAGGCGCCCGAAGGATTGTTGAAGGAGAAGAGCCGAGGCTCGAGCTCCGCGATCGCGTAGTCGCACTTGGGGCACGAGAAGCGCGACGAGAAAAGATGCGCCTTGCCGTTCCCGTCTTCCTGGACGATCGCCTTGCCGTCTGCGTGGCGAAGCGCCGTCTCGAGGGACTCGGCGAGGCGCTGGCGAGCGTCTTCCCGCACGCGTAGCCGGTCGACCACGACGTCGATCGAGTGCTTGCGGCTCTTGGAGAGCTTCGGGGCGGCGGCGGGCCCGTCGTCGAGCTCGTGCAACCGGCCGTCGATGCGCACGCGAGTGAAACCTTGCGCGCGCAGCTCCTCGAGGAGTTCCGCCTGCTCGCCCTTGCGTCCATCGACGACGGGTGCAAGGACGAGGATGCGCGTATCCGCGGGCAGCGCCAGGACCTGATCGACCATTTGCGCCACGCTCTGCGCCTGGAGCGCGATGTCGTGCTCCGGGCAATACGGCGTGCCGGCGCGCGCGAAGAGCAGCCTCAGGTAGTCATGGATCTCCGTAACGGTCCCGACCGTCGAGCGCGGGTTGTGGCTCGACGCCTTTTGCTCGATGGCGATCGCCGGTGAGAGGCCCTCGATGAGATCCACGTCGGGCTTTTCCATGAGCTCGAGGAACTGGCGGGCGTAAGCGGAGAGCGATTCGACGTAGCGCCGCTGCCCTTCGGCATAGAGCGTGTCGAAGGCGAGCGAGCTCTTGCCGGACCCGGAGACGCCGGTGATGACGACGAGCCGCTGGCGCGGGAGCTCGACCGTGATGTTCTTCAGGTTGTGCGTGCGCGCGCCGCGGATGCGCAGGAAATCCATTGCGGAAAAATCGCAGGGAAACCGAGTACTATAGCGTGCTTCCAGCTGCCTTCGCCACGCTTCCATGTCTCCCGAACGCATGACCGCGGCCGAGCTTCGCGCCGGCGCGAGCCTCGCCGGCGTCTACGGGCTTCGCATGCTCGGGCTGTTCTTCATCCTGCCGATCTTCGCCGTGCATGCGGCGCAGCTGCGGGGCGGCGAGGACCTCACGCTCGTCGGCATCGCGCTCGGCGCCTACGGGCTCTCCCAGGGCGTGCTGCAGATTCCCTACGGCATGGCCTCCGACCGGTGGGGCCGCAAGCCGCTCATCTATGCCGGCCTGCTCGTCTTCGCGGCGGGCAGCTTCCTCG
>JAFAGU010000086.1 GCA_019237595.1 Betaproteobacteria bacterium
TGGTTCTTCCTCTGGAACCCGCGGCATGCCCGAGACGCGTGACATCGAGCTCAAGGGACTCGCCATCGGTGCGGCGATCGTCGGAGGCGGCATCGCAGCGAGCGTCCTCGCGGCATGGATCGTGGTGCGCTCGAGCGACGCACCGGCCGAAGGGCCGAATGGCGCGCGGCCGCCCGAGATTGCCGGACCGCGCCTGCAGACCGCCCCGCAGGAGACGCTTGACGCATTTCTTGCCCGCAAGCGGGTCGAGCTCCGCCAGGCAGGCCCCGGGCGCATGCCGATCGAGCAGGCGATGCGCGCGCTTTCATCACGGAAGGACAAATGAAGGCGCTGGCCCTCTCCCTCTTCGTTCTTTCCTTCTCCGCGCAAGCTGGCCTGCGCGACGTCGAGTTCATCGAGCAGCCCGGCGCCGAGCTGCCACTCAACGTCGAGTTCCGCGAGGACGGTCGCCCGGCGCCGCTGCACCGCTATTTTGGCCGCTCGCCGGTAGTGATCGAGCTCGGTTACCTCTCGTGCCTGCATCTTTGCTCGACCACGCGAATGGGCGTGATGGAGGTGCTCTCGCGCACGGGCCTCGAAGCCGGGCGGGACTACACCGCGCTCTTCGTGAGCATCGACCCGCGCGACGAGTCCGGCCCGCCCCAGCGCCGCGAAGGCTGGCACGTCCTAACCGGCGCCACGCCCGCGGCGGTTCTCGCCGGACGGATCGGCTTTCGCTACGGCTACGAGGCGGCGAGCGGCGAATTCGCGCACCCCGCCGGCTTCGTCGTCGTCACGCCGGAGGGCCGCGTTGCCCAGTATTTCGGCGGCGTGCGCTTCGATGCACAGGCGGTTCGCGAAGCGCTGGTCGCCGCCGCGAACGGGCGCAAACCGAGCGTGATCGAGCGCGTGCTGCTGGTCTGCTTCCACGACCCGGTGTCCGGCCGCTACAACAGCGCCATCCTCGACGCGCTTCGCGTGGCCGCGGCGCTCTTCCTTGCCGCGCTTGCCTTCTTTGCATGGCGCCGGCGATGAACGCAACGACGCCCCTCTGGGCCCTTCCCGCCGCGTCGGACACCGCCTCGCGCGTCGATGCACTCTTCCTCGTCGTCCTCGCCGTCACGGGCGCGGTGACGCTCGCGATCTTCGCCGTCATGGCGGTATTCGCCATTCGCTACCGCCGCGGATCCCCTGCGCAGCGCGCGAGCCCGCCGACCCAGAGCCGCGTCGTCGAGCTGACATGGACGTTTACGCCGCTGGCGGTCTTCCTCTGCTTCTTCGCCTGGGCCGCCCTCGTCTATGGAAGCTTCTATCGCGCCGACCCTGCGGCCATGACGATCTACGTGGTCGGCAAGCAATGGATGTGGAAGGCGCAGCACGCGAACGGACGGCGCGAGATCGACGAGCTGCACCTTCCGGCCGGCCAGCCCGTGCGGCTCGTGCTCTCGAGCGAGGACGTGATCCACAGCTTCTTCGTGCCCGCGTTCCGCATCAAGCAGGACGCCGTGCCGGGCCGCTACACGGCCATCTCGTTCACGCCTACGCGGCCGGGCGTATACCGCCTGCACTGCGCCGAATACTGCGGCACGGACCACGCCAACATGGGCGGGCGCGTATACGTGATGCAGCCGGCCGCCTTTGCACAGTGGCTGGAACAGGGACCGTCGGGCGCCTCGCTCGCGGCCCAGGGGTTCGAGCTTTTCCGGCGCCTGGGCTGCAGCGGCTGCCACGACGCGCGCTCGAGCGTGCATGCACCGGAGCTCGACGGCGTGTATGGGCGCACGGTGCACCTTGCCGACGGACGCACGATCGTCGCGGACGAGCCCTACCTGCGCGATTCCATCCTGCTGCCGAAGAAGGACGTGGTCGCGGGCTTCGAGCCCATCATGCCGAGCTTCCAGGGGCAGGTGAGCGAGGCGGATCTTTCCGCGCTCATTTCGTTCCTTAAATCGCTCCAGCCGGGGGGCCCGTCTGGGAAATAGCTATCTGACCGAAGGCTTCACGCTCCGCTCGTGGCTCACCACCACGGACCACAAGCGGATCGCGATGCTCTACGCGGCCGCGATCACGACGTTCTTCTTCGTCGGCGGCGCCGCCGCGACGCTGATCCGGCTCGAGCTCGCGACGCCGGCGAGCGACCTCGTGAGCGCCGAGACCTACAACAAGCTCTTCACGATCCATGGCGTGATCATGGTCTGGTTCTTCCTCATCCCGTCCATCCCGGCGGTGCTCGGCAACTTCCTCGTTCCGCTCATGGTAGGCGCGAAGGACATGGCGTTTCCCAGGCTCAACCTCGCTTCCTGGTACCTCTACGTGCTTGGAGGCATCTTCACCGTCGCCACGCTCCTCGCCGGCGGCGTGGACACAGGCTGGACCTTCTATACGCCCTACTCGACGATGTTCTCGAACGGCGCGGTGCTCCTCGCCGTGTGCGGCGTCTTCGTCGTCGGCTTCTCTTCCATCCTCACCGGCCTCAACATCATCGTGACCGTGCACCGGCTGCGGGCGCCGGGGCTCACATGGTTCCGCCTGCCGCTCTTCGTCTGGGCGAACTACGCTACGAGCCTGATCCTGCTACTCGCGACGCCCGTGCTCGCGATGACGCTCGTCCTCGTCGCGCTCGAGCGCTTCTTTTACGTGGGCGTTTTCGACCCGTCCCGCGGTGGCGACCCGCTCCTTTTCCAGCACCTCTTCTGGTTCTACTCGCACCCGGCGGTCTACATCATGGTGCTGCCCGCGATGGGCGTGGCGAGCGAGATCATCCCGTGCTTCGCGCGGCGGCCGGTGTTCGGCTATCGCTTCATGGCCTACGCCATTCTCGCGATCGCGAGCATCGGCTTCCTCGTGTGGGGCCACCACATGTTCGTGTCGGGCCAGTCGCTCTACGCGGGGCTCGTATTTTCGCTGCTGTCCTTCCTCGTCGCTATTCCGTCTGCGATCAAGGTATTCAACTGGACGGCGACGCTCTACAAAGGATCGATCACGTTCAGCGCGCCCATGCTCTACGCGCTCGGCTTCGTCGGCCTCTTCACGATCGGCGGGATGACCGGACTCTTCCTCGCCTCGATCGCGCTCGACGTGCACCTCACGGACACGTACTTCGTGATCGCGCACTTCCACTACATCATGGTCGGCGGCTCCGTGATGTGCTACCTGGGCGGCATCCACTTCTGGTGGCCGAAGATCTCCGGAAGGATGTACCCGGAGGGCTGGGGGCGCGCCGGGGCGCTCCTCATCTTCTTCGGCTTCAACCTGACCTTTTTCCCGCAATACCTCCTCGGGTGGCTGGGGATGCCCCGGCGCTACCACGAGTACCCGCCAGAGCTGCAGCTTCTCAACGTCTTCTCGTCTGCGGGAGCCGTGGTACTCGCGCTCGGCTATCTCCTGCCGCTCGGCTACCTCGGATGGTCGCTTTTCTTCGGCAGGAAAGCGCCGGACAACCCGTGGGGCGCGACTGGGCTCGAATGGCAGACCGCCTCGCCGCCGCCGAAGCACAACTTCCGCGACATCCCCGAGGTGCACGCCGGTCCCTATGGCTACGATCCCGCTCGCTAGCGCGGAGGCAGGCGCCGAGCGCGCGCGGCTCGGCATGTGGCTCTTCCTCGCCACCGAGGCGATGTTCTTCGGGCCGCTCTTCTTCGGCTACGTGCATTCGCGGCTCGCCGACTCGGCGGCCTTCGCCTCGGGCAGCCACCACATGCACTTCTGGCTGGGGACGATCAACACGGCGGTGCTCCTCACGAGCAGCTTCACGATGGCGATTTCGGTGCATGGGAAGGAGCGCATTCGCGGCACGCTCGGGCTCACGTTCGTCCTCGGCGCCGCCTTTCTCCTCATCAAGGGCTACGAATACGGCAGCGAAATCCCCGAGGTGCTTGCGGCCAAAGGGGCCGAGCAGGTCTTCTACCTGCTGTACTTCGCCATGACCGGCCTCCATGCGATCCACCTTCTCATCGGCCTCGGCCTCGTCGCCTGGCTCTTTCTCTCGGCGCACGGGCGCCGGGCCGGCACGCCGGTCGAAATCGTCGGCCTGTACTGGCACTTCGTGGACGCGGTCTGGCTCTTCCTCTATCCGATGTTCTATCTGCTCGAGCGCTACAGCGCGTGAAAACCCTGGTCCTCGTCTGGGTCGCCCTCCTCGCGCTGCTCGCGGCGACCGCCGCCAGCTCGTTCGTGCCGCTTGGCGGCTGGAATAGCGCCATCAACCTGGCGATCTCGTGTGCCAAGGCGCTCCTCGTCGCGATCTTCTTCATGCACCTGCGCCACGCGGGCGCGCTGCTTCGCCTCGTCGCCGTCGCCGCCCTTCTCTGGCTCGGGATTCTGTTCGGCCTGAGCTCGGCCGACTTCGGCGCGCGAACCATTTCGCCCGCGCCGTGGTCTCTCCGCTATTAGCGCCATGAGCCGCCCGATCGTCGTCGTCACCGGTGCTTCCGCAGGAATCGGCCGGGCTGCCGCCCGCCGGCTCGCCAGCGAAGGCTGGCGCGTCGCGCTGGTCGCCCGCGGCTTGGACGGACTGGACGCCGCCCGCCGCGAGGTCGAAGCGGTGGGGAGCGAAGCGCTCGTGCTGCCGACCGACGTCGCGGACTGGAAGCAGGTCGACGCGGCCGCGGAACGCGTGGAGCGCGAATGGGGACCGATCGACGCCTGGGTAAACGACGCCATGGCGACGATCTTCTGCGAATTTCCTTCCATCGACCCGGACGATTACCGGCGCGCCACCGAGGTGACCTACCTCGGAGCGGTGTGGGGAACGCGTGCCGCACTCGCGCGCATGCTGCCAAGGAACCGCGGCACGATTGTGCAGGTCGGGTCCGCCCTCGCCTACCGCTCGATCCCGCTTCAGGCGCCCTATTGCGGCGCCAAGGCGGCGATCCGCGGCTTCACCGATTCGGTGCGCTCGGAGCTGATCCACAAGCGAAGCAAGGTGCACCTCACCATGGTGCAGCTTTCGGCGTACAACACGCCGCAGTTCAGCTGGGGGCGCACCTGCATGGCGAGGCGCCCGCAGCCGCTCCCGCCGATCTTCCAGCCCGAGGTGGCCGCCGAAGCGATCTACTACGCGGCGACCCATTGCCGACGGGAGTTCTGGGTCGGATGGCCTGCCGTGCAGGCGATCGTCGCGACCAAGCTCCTTCCGGGGTTGCTCGACCGCCTGCTCGCAAGCAAGGCTTATAAGGGCCAGCATACGAACGAGGCGCTGCCCGCCGGTCGGCGCGACAACCTGTACGAACCGGTCCCCGGGGATCATGGCGCGCACGGGCGGTTCGACGCACGCTCCAGGGCGTCCAGCGTCCAGCTCTGGCTGAACGAAAACCGCATCGGCGTGGCGGCGGCGCTGCTTGGCACGCTGGCCGCCTTCGCGATCTCGCGCCGGCGCTAGTACCTCATTGCCTCGCCGCCCATCGGCGAAGCCACCAGGCCGCGGCGCCGATGAGTACGATCGCTCCCGCGGCGAGCCATAGCGCCGCATGCTCCGGGTCTTCCAGGATCGCCGAAGCGCGATCGCCGAACACCGTGGCGGCAAGCACGCCCGGGAGCATGCCGAAGAACGTTCCCGCGATGAAGTGCCATGCTCGCACGCGCAGCGTGCCGGCGAGCGCGCTCGCGACGACGTGCGGCACCGTCGGCACTACGCGCAGGATGAAGACGGCGAGCACGCCGTGACGCCCGAGGATGCGCGTGATGGACTCCAGGTGCCGGCCCGCCAGGCGCTCGAGCGTCGTCAAGGGCAAGAGCCGGCCGCAATAGAACGCCGCGAGCGAAGATAGGAGGATGCCAGTCATCGAATAGAGGAAGCCCAGCCGCGCGCCATAGGCGAAAGCGATGAGGAGGGTGATCGCCGGCCGGGG